>JALNVG010000230.1 GCA_023227685.1 Bacteroidaceae bacterium | reverse complement strand
TTCGATTTGTTTGACCACCTTATTAGAATATCAGCTCAATACACATCAGATATAAAATGGAGGGATTATGAGAAGATGGCCAACGCTATTAATATTTGTTAGTACCGCAATCACCACACAGAATTAACTTTTAACATAAACTCACAAAAAACCATTAAATCATACGATTATGAAACATTCCTTTTTAATTAATGCTATCGCTAACGTATTTTTAGCATCTATTTTTCCTTCAACTATACTTGCAGAAGGAAGAATATCCAATAAAGTAGAAACTAAAAATAAGACAGAAGCTTTGACATTTACAGATTCTACTGCGAATAAAGAATTTATGGATAGTCCTAAGCAATCTACTCTGAAAGAGGTTCTTAAGAACTTACCTAAAATTTCCGGATATTTGCAAACAGGCTGGAATTATTCTACTGCAGGTAAGGGTACTTCTTCTTTCCAAGCTAAAAGATTACGCTTCATCGTTGATGACGCTATTTCAAACATATTCTCATTGAGACTCCAACTAGAATTCTTTAATGGAATAAGCGGATCAACAAATGCCAATGGCCAAAAAAATGTTCAAGTAATGGATGCATTTGCAACAGCAAAGATTTCAGATGCATTTAAAATTCGAGCCGGGCAATTTTATCTACCTATTGGCTATGAAAACTACGATATTTCTCCAGCGACACTGGAAACCGTTGACTTTTCAAATATATGCTATAGGATGGTCTGTCGTAATCCAATTTCCTATAATTTCATAGATTATGGCCGTGACTTAGGCATTATGATCATGGGAGATTTATTTCCTAATGTCCAAAAAGGCTTTAATTATTTAAGTTATAATTTAGCTATAACAAATGGAAGTCTACCTTCAAAAGATGATAACAACAAATCTAAAGATGTTGTAACATCCTTAGAAGTACGCCCATGTAAATTCTTAAACTTAAAGGGATCATTCAATTGGGGTAAATATGCAGGTTCATTACAAGATCCTAATACTCAGACAACAAAAACATGCCAATATCAAGGAATGACTCGTTATATTTTAGGTGCTTGGTATAATAACCCTATGGGCATTGATTTTAGGACAGAATATGGTCATATAGAAAGCAAGAATCAAGGTTCTTTTATTATAAAAGAAAATGGTTTTTATGTTTTGGCAGGTTACCATGCGGGTAATTTCCTGCCAGTATTAAAATATGAACTCTACCGTGATGACATATCAAAGGCCAGTATAAATAATTATAATCGTATTTTATGCGGCTTAACTTATCAAATAAATAAATCTATAAAACTTCAAGCTAATTATAACTACACAAAATATACGAATAAGGCAAAGGCTGTTATTGGTAAGAGCGGCGCTAATCAAATTCAAATAATGGGCATGTATAAATTCTAACAGATAGTGTTTAACCTTTAATAAAACAAAAAATATGAAAAAGATTTTTTTACTTTTCGCATTGTCATTTTTAGGAATAACAATTAGTGCACAACACATAGGAAATAAATACCGACTTAAAAAAGTAATCCCGGTAGAAGGACGTCAAGGTATTGCTATCGACGAGCACTATTATTATCTATCAGATTCTAAAATACTATATAAATATGATAAGCAAGGTAACCTTGTCATGAAGAACGATCATCCGTTTAAAGATCCCGGGCTCCGTAATCACTTTGGAGATATAGATATTTGGAATGGAGAACTGTATTGCGGAATAGAAAAATTCGAATATGGACGTGGTTATAATATTGCGATTTCAGTTTATGACGCAAAAACTCTAAAATGGAAACGAGATATCAATTTTGAACCTGCTTCAGGCCAAGAAGAAGTATCCGGTTTAGCCGTAGATCGTGATAAGAATATGGTATGGATGTCAGATTGGGTAGACAGTAGATATGTATATTGTTACAGTCTTGAAACAGGTAAATATTATACAAAAATGCAATGCCGTCCATGTCCTTATTGGTGCCAGGGAATCTTTATTGCTGATGGAAAGATGCTATTCACAGCTGATGATGGTGAGTCTACATTTAATATACCCGATAATATTTATATCGCTGACATTTCGGAGGTTCCCTATACAGGATTAAAAGAAGGAACACAGTTTACCGTAGTCAACAATCAACCTGTAAAAAAACCGGGATTAATCGCTGCTGGAGCTATGGCTGGCAAATTACGATTATTCCGTGAAATGAAAGATTTCCGTCGTGCCGGGGAGATTGAGGGACTCTCTATTGATCCTACAAACGATGATCTTGTTGTATTGAACAATCGTGGTACACAGATTCTGTTGGGCATGTCTCAAGGACCCTTTACTGAAGAAGGTTATACTCATGAAATACATGAACTCTATATCTATCAAAAAATCAAATAGTTAAACTATAAAAAGATGAAGAATAAATATTTTAAACCTGACAACCGGTGTAGTAGTATCTTTTTAGTTTGCAAAATCCTTTTCATACTCATACTCTTAAACAGCTATCCAATACTTACATTTTCACAAACCTACCGTAAAATATCAGGTTGGTCTGATGATATCAATAATAGAATAGAAAATTTTTTAAATACTACAATTACAATGAAAACTCGAAAAGTTGCAGTATTTGATGGCGATGGAACAGTTATAGGACAGGTACCTTATTATCTGGCAGACGAAGCACTTTATCAATATGCCGACAAGTACTACAAAGGAGCAAAAGATGCCCGTTCAATTAGTAAACTTGCGATCTTACAACGTATGGTAAAGGATGGCAACAACGTTGGAAAATCTTATGTTGAAGACCGTGTCCACTTCTTGTCAGGAATGACACCAAGTGAAATTATGGAAATGGGATACAACTGCTACTTAAGTTCTTACCAAGGAAAAATTTATTTAGAAATGAAGCAACTAATAGCCAATCTCAAGGAATATGGATTCGAAATCTGGATATTAACTGCGTCACCAGAATTTCTTTATCAAAAGTTCTTGACAGAAGAGCTTGGAATACCAGACACACACATTTTAGGAGTAAAAGCTGTTGTAGCTAACGGCGTACTGACCGATGAAATTATCATGCCCATTCCTCAAGATGATGGAAAGGCCAATGTGATTCCAACTTTCATTAAAGCCAGACCTCTAATTATAGCCGGAAACAGTAGAGGTGACCTGGATATGTTAAATCAATCATGTGGATTAAAGATTGTTGTAAATCCTGATGATTCCACCATACGTGGGAAAGAAGATGGTCCAATGAATGGATATACAGTTAAACAATATTGGGAAAAAGAAGGAGCTGTAATTGTAAAATGTAATGATGTAGCCAATCATGATATAAAATTCCATACGAAATTATGGCATATCAGAACGAATAAATCAAACCCTAAATAGTCTCAACATACTTATCCGTCAAAATTATAAGTGGGATATTGAAAGACATTACGAGGATCTAATCAATAAATAATATATTAAAATAAGTTTACATGGAGAATCATTTAAGGAAAAGATGGCACATCTGCCTGCTGCTATTCTTATTCATAGGCTATATTGGAGCTTATGCACAAAATCAGAAGTTATCGATTAGTGGTGTCGTAACGGATAATACCGGAGGCCCTGTAATCGGAGCAAGTATTAAAATAAAAGGCACATCCAAAGGAGCCGTTACGGATCTCAATGGAAAATACGCCATTGATGCTTCTCCTGACGATATTCTACAATGCTCTTATATCGGTTTTGAGACCTTGGATATTCCTGTACGGAATGGAGAATATAAGAATATAGTATTACAAGAAGACAATCGTCAATTGAATGAGGTCGTAGTGGTCGGGTACGGAAGTATGCAAAAAAGAGAAGTGACTAGTTCTATTACTTCCGTAAAAGGGGATGAGCTGATTCCCGGTATCGGAGGATCTACCATTGCAACTGCTCTTCAAGGCAAAGTATCTGGTTTAACTATTTCCGGTACATCCAGTCCTAATAGCAGCAATGGGTTCCAGTTAAGAGGTGTTGCTT
>JALNVG010000229.1 GCA_023227685.1 Bacteroidaceae bacterium | reverse complement strand
TCCGAAAAATACGCCATACGAATATAAATGATGAAAAAATAATAGATATCCCGCAGCAATCCCTGCCACCAAAGGAATTAACATGCGAAAAAAAAGAAACACCTAAAGCATCTTTAGTGTATGAATCATATCTTCGGGCTTCTCGGCAGAAAATACGGTATGACCTGCTACAAGCACATCTGCTCCGACGGCTACTAAAAGAGCACCTGTCTCCTGATTTACCCCTCCATCTACTTCTATCAAAGCCTTTGATCCGGTTCGTTCAATTAATTCACGTACCTTACGCACCTTTTCTACAGTATGTCCGATGAATTTTTGTCCTCCGAATCCTGGGTTTACCCCCATGACAAGCACCATATAAACATCCTGAATAATGTCTTCCAACATCGAAACGGGAGTAGCCGGGTTAATTGTTACAGCAGGTTCCAACCCGGCCAGACGGATCTCCTGAATTACCCGGTGTAAATGCATACATGCCTCAACATGCACATTCATCACATGGGCACCCAATGCCTTGACTTCATTGATAAATTTCTCAGGATTAACAATCATCAAATGTACATCCAGCGGTTTGGTCGACAACTGGGCAACAAACTTCAATACCGGAAATCCGAAAGATATATTCGGAACAAAAACGCCATCCATAATATCCAAATGGAGCCAATCTGCTTCACTACGGTTTATCATTTCGATGTCTTTAGCCAAATATCCAAAATTGGCAGAAAGAAGTGACGGAGAAATTATCGGTGACTTCATATCAACGTCTTTTATTTTATGTTTGGGCTACAAACTTACAGAATAATTTTTAATTTATTCACATTCACTTAAAATTTATACGGAGAAACTACTCTATCACTAAACTTTTTGATCAAATTGCAAGAAGAATCTTTCTTTTTTTCGTATTTTTGTCCCAATATGTGTATAAGAAGAATATGAAGGTAATAAACTTAATTAACAAAAGTAATAAGACTGCTTTTTCATTCGAAGTACTTCCTCCATTAAAAGGAACAAGTATTGAGAAATTGTATCATTCAATAGATTGTTTACTCGAATTCGATCCTCAATACATAAATATCACCACTCACCGTAGTGAGTATGAATATAAAGAACTCGGCAACGAACTTTTCAGACGTTATGAAATAAGGAAACGACCGGGCACCGTAGCCGTAGCTGCTGCTATCCAACAGAGATACAACGTTACTGTTATTCCTCATATTCTTTGTGGAGGTTTCACGAAAACAGATACGGAATATGTTCTTATTGATCTACAATTGCTTGGAATTAACAATATACTACTACTTCGTGGCGATAAATCAAAAAGCGATACAGCTTTCACTCCTTCCGTAAATGGTTATTCACACGCCACCGAACTGCAAGAACAGATCAATTTGTTTAATCAAGGAAAATTCATCGATGGCTCTGAAATGAAAGATCACGGCACTCCTTTTTCCTACGGCGTAACTTGTTATCCGGAGAAACACGAAGAAGCTCCCAATATGGAATCGGATATCTATTGGCTCAAAAAGAAAATAGAGAACGGGGCCGAATACGCAGTGACCCAACTATTCTTCGACAACAGGAAATATTTCGACTTTCTGGATAGAGTAAAAAAAGAAGGAATCAACATTCCTATCATACCCGGTATCAAACCACTTAAAAGACTCTCGCAATTAAACACCATACCAAAAACATTCAAGGTGGACCTGCCCGAGGATCTGGCGAAAGAAGCCAACAAGTGCAAGAATGACGAAGATGTCAGGCAACTGGGTATAGAATGGAGCATAGCTCAGTGCAAGGAATTAATGGCTCACGGTGCACCAAGTATTCATTTTTATAGCTATTCGGCTGTCAACAGTATTAAAGAAATTGCAAAGAAAATATTCTGATCATGTTTTTTAGAGATATAGTAGGACAAGAAAAAGTAAAACAACAGTTGATCGATGAGATAAACGAAAACCGTATACCTCACGCACAATTATTTTACGGACCGACAGGCACGGGAAAACTCCCGCTAGCCATCGCATTCGCAAGATATATCAACTGTACAGACCGCGGAACAACAGATGCTTGCGGAAAATGTCCTTCTTGCCTGAAATTCAACAAACTGGTACATCCGGATATTCATTTCTCTTTCCCAACCGTAAACACCAAGACTAGCGATGATTTCATCGCACAATGGAGAGATTGTGTATTAAACAACCCGTATTTTGACCTTAGCCACTGGTTAATTAAGATGAAAGCAGAAAATGCTCAAGCCATTATCTATGCTAAAGAAAGCACAAATATCATCAAAAAGCTCTCTCTTAAATCCAGCGAAGGCGGATATAAGATTTCGATCATCTGGCTTCCGGAAAAAATGCATCCTACATGCGCTAATGATTTGCTAAAGATTATTGAAGAGCCACCGGAAAAGACACTCTTTCTTTTAATTACCGAAGCTCCGGATAAAATCATTCCTACAATTGTTAGTCGTACGCAACGCATAGATGTTCCGCGTGTTGATGAAGAAAGCATTGCTAAAGCCCTGCAAGAAAGGCATCAAATCATACCCGAAGAAAGCTTTCACATCGCACATATGGCTAATGGAAACGTCATTAAAGCACTCGATTGCATAACATTGAACAAAGACCATGAAGTGTTTTTTGATTCCTTTGTCAACTTAATGCGATTGGCGTATCAACGCAACATCAAACCTTTAAAACAATGGAGCGACGCCATGGCCGGACTGGGACGAGAGCGCCAAAAAAACTTTTTGGAATATAGCCAACAACTTATTCGAGAAAACTTTATTTACAACTTTAAGTCTCAAACGATGAATTATATGACACTTAAAGAGACCAATTTCTCGAAGAACTTCGCACGATTCATCAACGAAGGAAACGTATCCGAAATCATGTTCGAACTAAGTGAGGCACAACGCCACATCGAACAAAATGTAAACTCAAAGATGGTTTTCTTTGATTTCTCACTAAAAATGATTGTATTATTAAAACATTGACATAAAACAAAAACAATATATGAAATATATTCTACATAATGGAGGTTGCGGACTGTGCATACAAGGATGTTCCCGACAAGATAACAAGTTGAACACTTACGACTGGCTAGCTGATATTCCAGGAAACGCGGAAGAGAATGATCTGGTGGAAGTGCAATTCAAAAATACCCGAAAGGGATATTATCGAAACAGCAACCGGATTAAAATTGAAAAAGGTGATATCGTAGCTGTTGAGTCTAGTCCAGGACACGACATAGGAACGGTCACGCTAACAGGGCGATTGGTTGAACTGCAAATTCAAAAAGCCAACCTTAAACCCGACGAAGAACTTAAACGGATATACAGAATTGCAAAACCCATAGATATAGATAAATACAACGAGGCTAAAGCTAAAGAGCAGGATACGATGATTCGTTCTCGTCAAATAGCCTCAAGTCTTAATTTGAGAATGAAAATTGGTGATGTTGAGTATCAAGGGGATGGAAACAAAGCCATCTTTTATTATATCGCTGACGGGCGTGTAGATTTCAGACAACTCATCAAAGTTCTGGCAGAGACATTCAGAATACGAATTGAAATGAAACAAATCGGTGCACGCCAAGAAGCCGGACGTATAGGAGGCATCGGGCCATGCGGCCGCGAATTATGTTGTGCTACGTGGATGACTAAATTCGTCTCCGTATCCACAAACGCAGCACGGATTCAGGATGTTTCTCTCAATCCACAAAAGTTAGCCGGACAATGTGCTAAATTAAAATGTTGCATAAATTATGAGGTGGACAACTATGTAGAAGCCCAAAAGAAACTTCCTTCCAGAAATATCGAATTAGAAACTATCGATTGCACATTCTACTTTTTCAAAGCCGATATTCTGAAAAACCTAATCACTTATTCTACAGATAAAGTAATTCCTGCCAATTTAACTACGATTGATGGGAAACGCGCTTTCGAGATCATCAGTATGAATAAAAAGGGTATCAAGCCTGACACTCTGATTGA
>JALNVG010000228.1 GCA_023227685.1 Bacteroidaceae bacterium | reverse complement strand
TACGATTCCGGCTATCAACAAAGCTTGCGAACTGATGAAAGCGGCCGGTGCAAAACGTGCTCTTCCTTTAAAAGTGAGCGGCGCGTTTCATTCTCCTTTAATGAAACCGGCTAAGATCGAACTTGAAGCTGCTATCAATGCTACCCAATTTCATTCTCCTAAATGTCCCGTTTATCAGAATGTAGATGCTTTACCTCATACGAAACCTGAGGAAATCAAAGATAATCTTGTAGCACAACTTACTTCCTCCGTTCGTTGGACACAAACGGTTAGAAACATGATTACTGACGGAGCTACCGACTTTACCGAATGCGGACCGGGTGTTGTTCTCCAACGCCTCATTGCTAAAATTGATCTTTCGGTAACGGCACACAGCATCAATAAATAAAAGACAAAAAAATAGTACACCGACTCTCATATTCCAGCCTTTTTAATATAGGCAGAATACTACTGAAGATGTACTATTAAATTTTGTCTTATCTATAAAAGAAACTATCCATTATTAAATGGATAGTTCGTCTAGTACCTTGATCAAATTCTTATTGATTGGTTTATCTCTTTTTATCGCCTTGGTAAATGGTACATATACTATTTCATCGTTCTGGATACCTACCATTACATTACGCTGACCTTCAATCAAAGCATCAATACTTGCTGTTCCCAAACGACTGGCCAAAATTCTGTCATAAGCTGACGGACGACCACCACGTTGCAAATGTCCAAGAATGGTGACACGCACATCATACTGCGGATACTCTTTACGCACCCGTTCGGCATAATGCAAAGCTCCTCCATCTTTCTTACTCTCGGAAACAATGACAATACTACTGTTCTTTGTCTTACGGAAACCACGACCGATAAAATATTCAAGCTGATCGATATCCGTCTGGTCTTCGGGAATAATGGCAGCTTCGGCTCCGGAAGCTATAGCACTGTTTTGTGCCAAGAAACCGGCATCGCGCCCCATCACTTCAACAAAGAATATACGATCATGAGAGGTTGCCGTATCACGAATCTTATCCACGCACTCTACAATGGTGTTCAATGCCGTATCATAACCAATGGTCGAATCGGTACCGTACAAATCATTATCAATCGTACCGGGCAAACCGACACACGGCACATTATACTCTTCGGCAAAGACGCGCGCTCCGGCCAGTGAACCGTTACCGCCAATGATTACCAAGGCATCTATACCTGCATTAACCATGTTATCATGAGCCTTCTTTCTTCCTTCTACGGTCATGAATGCAGCAGAACGGGCCGTTTTTAAAATAGTACCACCCGTTTGGATAATATTGCTGACACTCTGGGTCGTCAGGTCTTGAATCTCATTATTGATCAAGCCTTCGTAACCTCTATAAATGCCCTTAGCCAGAAATCCGTTGAAAATAGCAGAGCGGGTAACGGCACGGACAGCCGCATTCATTCCGGGTGCATCGCCACCGGAAGTCAGAATTCCAATACATTTTATTTCTTTCATTATTGAGATATTTTAATCAACTATGTTATTCTCAACAAAAATAGCCTTTCATTGTTCATTCATGCTATTCAATATTAACATTACACAACGCTTATTTAGGCTGATTTCAACATAAAGGATAGAGAAAGAACTAAATTAAGATACGCATTTACCTGATAAAAACTTATTCGTCATTTTTTAATATTGCAATATCATCAATGGCAAAATATGCCGGAAGCGTAAAACCATAATCATTAACCGTTGTTCCACCCATCGTGAACTGAACTTTGGCTAAAGTACCCAATGAACTTAAATTCCACTTTGTCCACTTTGTAACTTTATACTTGCCGGCCTTTATCAGATAAATAATAGATGAACCGGTCACCTGATTATCAGCATTAAAACCTACGGCTTTTACATAAACAGAATCTTTGGATGTAACAGCCGACGAAAAAGAATTTCCATTTTTGGCTACATTCATGAAATAGCTTGTAGGGGCAATATATAAATGGTCAATAGAAAATAAAGAACCATCTTCATTATATAAATAAGGTAGACTACCCTCAAAGACATTAACATCAGTACCATAATCACTAACATCAACTACAGCAAAATTCTCGGAACCGTCATGACCGCCTTTGCCCGTTTTTGCATCTTGTACGCAAACGCTCAATTGCTTGGTATAATCGGCATCTGTCAAAACCGTATCTACATAATTCGAAATGGCAATACCACCACTCCAATACAACTTCGAACATAACTTTGATGACAAACCGGTAGTTGCATCCGTCCAAGAATAATTGGCTGTAGTCATGTCACCATACAATAGCTGGCCTCCATATTGGGGAGAATCTATATACGAACTCCAAGAACTACCTTCAAAACCTACAATGTTAGCCTTACATCTCCAGTCATTGTCATTATCGCAACTTGCTAAGGCAAGCAACAAACATGAATAAAAAAACAATTTTCTCTTCATAAGAATTAAAATATTAATTAAACATACAATTAAAAAAATACTATTCTTTGAAGAAATTTTTCATGACGGTATGCAAAAAGGAACAACTGTACTTTGGTATTAGTACATTGCTTCTATTTTACCCTATTCACCGTAGGCATAAAAAACTTCCGAATTGATATTGGCAGGTCTTCTGACTTATTCCATTTCAAGCGCCTTCCCAACCCTCTTTTAAGGATCAGTGGCAAAGGATGCCTGAAACACGTACGCCCCAAATATTCGGAGCGTGAAACTTACAGCAGCGGGAACTGTTCGGGACTTTGACCCGATTCCCTTTTACTTTTCTTGTTGCATAACAACAAGAAAACCAATGTCACCACAAAGATAACACATTTCAGAAACCAAAACTTAAGTTTGCTCAATAATCTCAAAAAGAATACCTAAAAAACGTCTTTTTTGTATTAATACACATCGGTACCAATTAAAATACGTATCTTTATCGCCTAGAATTTATATACAATTATCTAAATGTAAAAATTATGGCAACTAGAAGAGACTTAAAGAAGGATGTGACCTATGTTACTAACCAATTGTTCGCAGAATGTATGTTTTTCAATTCTTTTATTCCTGATATAGATAAGACAAAAACCGATAATTTAATGTCAAATATATTAAATATACAAGATGAATTTATTACCCGTATCAGTCATACCGAACCGGGCAGTGTTAAAGTGTTTTATAAGACACTACGTTCAGACTTCGATCAGGAAATAGGAAAAATAACAAAAGAGATGAACGAGTTAAACTCGAAAAAAGATTAATTTCAATTACTTAACAAAGAAGAAAGTGAACATAAAACAAGCACTTTATCGGTTCATCTATTTCCGAATATTAAAATGGAAAGCAGAAGTTCCCGTTCCTCTTTCTGAAAAATGTATCGTATGTGCAGCTCCGCATACTACAAATTATGACCTTATCATAGGAAAACTTTTTTATGGAACCATGGGGCGGAAATGTAGCTTTATGATAAAAAAAGAATGGTTTTTCTTTCCTATGGGTTACATATTCAGAGCCATTGGAGGTATTCCTGTTGAAAGAAACAAAAAAACTTCACTGACTCAGCAAATGGTCAAGCGCTTCAATGCAACAAATTATTTCAACCTTGCTATCACACCGGAGGGTACCCGCAAGGCAACCTCAAGATGGAAAAAGGGATTTTATTATATTGCTTTAAAGGCTAATGTGCCTATTGTTCTTATAGGTATTGATTATTCGTTAAAAGTCATCAAAGCAGGAAAGATCATCATTCCTACCGGAGATTATGACAAGGACCTTATCGAAATTAAAAATTATTTTAAGACTTTTAAAGGAAAACATCCTGAAAATTTTATTTCTTAAATCTTTCAGGATGATGGTATAAGATGATACTATCGATTAAAAATATTTAAATAAATATTAAAATTTCTATACTACAGACCATAAGAAACCAATAATACATTCTATATTATTGGTTTTTTTATATCTTTGCTTAAGTTTATTAGTACAAATAAATACTAATCGATTTAACAACTTAATAACATTTTTATGAAAACTAATTTAAG
>JALNVG010000227.1 GCA_023227685.1 Bacteroidaceae bacterium | reverse complement strand
GGTTATTTTCTTTGTATCAAGATTATATTGAAAAAATCCGCTACCCCAAATTGAAAAATAAAGATTCTTGTTTTTGTCTTCTGTAATAGTATTAATATGTGCTCCATTTAATTCTGGAAACATTCTTTTAAAATTAGAATATTTGTCACAGCAACTAACACCATTATTAATTGTTCCCATCCAATAAGTCGAATTACTATCTTCAAATATAGACACCACATCTCTTTTATCTTGCGAGAAGTGATGAACCTCGTTTCCATCCAATTTATACACACCTTCGTTCTCCACTCCCATCCAAGTATTTCCTTTATGATCTTTATATATAAATGTTATGTAATCATTTGTATCTGATTGTATTGTCGACAAACTTAAATACTTAAAATTGGAAATTTCTTTTGAGATCATTAGTAAACCCCTATGAAAGAATCCGAGCCAAAGATTCTTATCTTTATCTTGAAAAATTGCACTAATCTTAGTTCTGAAAGAAGTACTATTTTTCAGAACTGCTTTTTTTATACATAATTCTAAAGTTGAGTTGTCAATATACATTAAGCCGTGTCTATTAGTGCCAACATAAACAGTACCATCGCTTACACATTCCATTGTTTGATATTCAAGTTTATCCTTGAATGCATATTTGATCGGCTCAAAAAATTTATGTAAAGAATTCCATACGTAGATATTATGACTTGTAGCTACAAAAATTTGCCCATCTTTATTTTCTTTTATGCTAATAACATAGTTTGAAGGGGTCGGTTTAACAGGCAATTTAAGAGCTTTTATTCCAGAGCCGTCAGTATTCATGCGAACAATACCATATTTATAAATGCTAATCCAAATTCTGTGCAAATGGTCTTCACACAAGCAATCCAAAAAGCCTGACCTTAATTTACTAAAAGGAATGGCAATCATCTTATTTACGTTTATTTTAAAGAGACCGTTGCCTGCAGTGGCAATAAGAATTTCTCCATTATGCAATTCAATAATATCAACGATATATGGTTCTATATTTCCAGGGAAACTCACTGTTTTGAAATTATCTTCATAAGACGAATAATATTGAATTCCTTTTGAAGAACCTACCCATAAACGTTTCTTGCTATCCCAAAAAAGCTTTTTAATATAATTATTTAACAATGAGGTGGAATCATTATTATTATGATAATATTGAGTAAAAGTCAATCCATCAAATTTATTCAGTCCGTTTTCGGTTGATATCCAAATAAAGCCATCTGAATCTTGGCAAATATTATTAATAAGTGTACAAGTAAGCTTTCCAAAACCATAAAATTTACTGCATTGAGCAATACAAAAAGTAATGTTAAAAAACAAAATTAAGGTAACAAATAGTTTCTTTTTCATTTTATAAGTGATTATTTAATAATAAAGAATAAAAAGGTTTACTAATAAAACGATTTTTTCACATTCATTCAATATAGAACTCTTACAATATCACGAAGTGAAACATCAGAAAACGAATATGAATCAAGAAGTAATATCATAAACAAACAGGTATAAAAAAACGAGATAAATAAATCGGATTTTGGTTAATCTTGAATGACAGATAATTGTGTTATTCTGATTTGTGGATCATTTTTATTATGTAAACTAAAATGGTAGGGGTATACTAAAAGAGAAAAGTATTTTAGTACTATTTCTTTTAATATGACAAGGATTTTAGGATGATTAAATTTGCATTGCAAACGTTTATAAAATGCATCGCAAATTAGTAGGTTTTTCATCGCAAAAGTAGTGTAATTGCATCGCAAAACCATTAGGTTTGCGATGCAAATTTTTGTAATGCCATTCTTATTTATTTTCATGAAAATATTTTTCTGCTCTTGATTCTTATCCTTTCGTTCAAATGTGTATCTTTGCGGGATTAAAGACAAAAAATGGATAATCTATTAGCTTTATACAATTCGTGGTGTGGAAAGAAACCAGCAAAGATAGAAAAGCTTCCGCAGTCGGGAAGTAATAGAGTTTATTACCGCCTGATAGATGAAACAGGGAAGTCGGTTATTGGTGTGATAGGTGAGAGCAAGGAAGAAAATCAAGCTTTTATCTATTTGTGCCGTCACTTTACTCATCAAAAATTGGCTGTACCCGAATTGTTGGCTGTTGGTGATGACGGGCTTCGATATCTTCAGTCCGATTTGGGATGTCGGTCACTTTATGATGCCTTGGCAGAAGGTCGGTCGGCCGGCGGAAGATATACACGTGAGGAGCGACAACTTCTTAAACGCACCATTAGTGAACTGCCTCGTATTCAGATATGGGGTGCAGTAGCTTTGGACTACAACCAATGTTATCCGCAACCCGAATTTGACAAAAAAGGAGTATTGTTTGATTTGAATTATTTTAAATATTGTTTTCTCAAGGCTACAGGTATTGATTTCAATGAATTGAAATTAGAAGCTAATTTTGAATTGATAGCTACTGATTTGTTGTCAGTTGATAGTCTGGGCTTTCTTTATCGTGATTTTCAAGCCCGCAATGTAATGCTTAATGCGCAGGGTAATCCTTATTTTATTGATTTTCAAGGAGGAAGGAAAGGACCGATCTACTATGATTTGGCGTCGTTCTTATGGCAGGCTTCTGCGCATTATTCCACGGAGCTTCGTGAAGAATTGATTAAGGTCTATTTTGACAGTCTGAAACATTATAAAGAGGTGCCCGATTTTCGGGTATTTAATGATACCTTACAATTATTTGTTTTGTTTCGTATATTGCAAGTGCTTGGAGCCTATGGATTTCGCGGCTATTTTGAACATAAGTCCCATTTTATTGAGAGTATCCCCGGGGCAATGGACAATTTGCGTGAATTGCTGTCAAAGAACAAATTCCCTTATCCTTATCTGGTTAGTATATTGAAGCGAATGCTTGCTCTGCCGCAGTTTGCACCAAAAGAAGAAGAGGAGGCTGCCGCCCGTAAGGATGGCTATCGTATTTCTGCCAGTAATATTTATAAGGCCTATCCACAGGATGGTCCGGCTACTTATTCGAAATATGACGGAAGGGGACCTCTTATTGTCAAGGTTTACAGTTTTGCCTATAGTAAAGGTATTCCTGAAGATGATAGTGGTAATGGTGGCGGATATGTTTTTGATTGCCGGAGTACCCATAATCCGGGTCGTTATGAACCTTATAAGGATATTACCGGACTTGATGAACCTGTCATTCGATTTTTGGAGGATGATGGTGAAATTTTAACTTTTCTTGATAGTATTTATCGTCTGGCTGATATGCATGTAGCCCGGTATTTGCAGCGGGGGTTTACTTCTTTGATGTTTGCTTTCGGGTGTACCGGTGGACAGCATCGCAGTGTGTATTCCGCACAGCATTTGGCCGAACATCTCAATAAGAAGTTTGGTGTGGAAGTACGGGTTTGTCATCGTGAACAGCAGATCAACAGGATATTACCAGCACATACTATAAAAGAATGATGTCTTATGGAAGCTATGATATTTGCGGCAGGTCTGGGTACGCGGCTTAAACCGTTGACCGATTACACCCCGAAAGCACTCATTAAAGTTGGTGGAGAACCTCTGTTGAAACGTCTCGTCGATAAGATGAAAGATGCCGGTGTGACAGATATAGTAGTGAATGTTCATCATTTGGCCGACCAGATTGAGCAATATATTACTGCACAACATCAATTTGGCATTAATGTGCGGATTAGTAATGAGCGTGATTGTCTGCTTGAAACGGGTGGGGGATTGAAAAATGCGGTACCGCTTTTTCATGGCGATCGACCGATATTAATACATAATGTAGATATATTGAGTAATGTAGATCTGGCTGTTTTCTATGCTCAGAATTGTATGTATGATGCCACGTTGCTTGTGAGTGAACGTGAGACTTTTCGTTATCTGCTTTTCAATGATGATAATTGTTTGGTGGGATGGACTAATATTCGTACAGGAGAGGTAAAGTCACCTTTCCCTCATTTAGTCGTCAAAAGTTGTCGAAAGTATGCCTTTGCAGGAATTCATCTTTTTTCTCCCCGTTTATTTCCTGAAATGGATGTATGGAAAGGTAAGTTTAGTATCGTTGATTTTTACTTGAGTATTTGTAATCGGGTG
>JALNVG010000226.1 GCA_023227685.1 Bacteroidaceae bacterium | reverse complement strand
ACCCTAGGGCCAGCTCTTATAATATAGAATAAAAGTTCTTTAAAAGGCTACGCTATTTAACCGTCCCCATTGCTAACTCCTTAGCTCGAAACTGGCGGCAAGTACGGCAAAAGGATTAAAGCCCCCAAAACCGAAAAAACGGAATAAGCGAATTTTAAAGCGCTGTAAATCAGTAATTATGCTTTTTGTTATTCCGTTTGTACATAATATATGAGTTATATACCTCGTCATCTTTAACAAATTTTATAAACTTTGTGCAAAATTCGGACGCTTCAATCCTGTCGAATCGTTCAAACTGTCTGATTAATACCTTTAAGTTAACTTTTATGTTGAAGAGTGAGACAAACCTTACAATAAGCACTGTGGCACTCAAGCCCAAAAATAAACCGGATTTAAAGAACACCATACAGATAAATTCATACACATTCCGGAGATCTTCGTTGTCGCTCAGGTCTTTTTGCAAGTTGCCATCCGTATACATCGTTTCGCTGAGCAACTTGGTGTAATGCTTACGGAAATCCTCGGCAAAAGCATAGTTTGCATAGCTAGATTTTCTCCTTTCCTCGTCCATCACATAAGAGACAACAAACAGCACAATGGCTTTTTCGTGAGGGTGACCCATCAGGCTTTTTTGAAACGACGCAAACGAATAGTTTTTGGATGTTATGTACTTCCTGATCATATTGTACTGAAATTTTTCTAAATTCTCTTTGTCGAACGGCAATTCGTGCTCTTCGAGCAGGCTAAGGTTTTTAGCAATAGAAATATTTGCAGGCAGATTTCCTTTTCTAGTCTTCATAGGTAAATTGTATATACGCTTATTTGATTTATTTGTGAGTTAAAATATAACGAAGACGAGATGTCTTCAAAAAAAAGTATATACATGTTGGACGATAAGTATATACTTATCAGTCAACAAGTATATACTTGTAAGACAAAAAGTACCGACAAATTTTGGCGATTAATCCTTTATTTTTCTTCGTTCACTGGTCTGATATGGGCAGATGCCGGAGGCCCCCTGGCAAGGGGAATACTCACGGTTCGCCGATATGGAAAAAGATAGTTCTAACCTGGCGCGGCGTGAGGCGGTGGTTGCCTTTTACCCATCCATCGCGGGTAAGGTCGTTACTTAGTTGCGTGTTTTTGGTGATCCATCGCAACAACTGTTTGTTCTGTGCCGAAATGCTTAAACCCGGCGAATAAAGTTGAGCCAGTTCATTCCAGCCATACCCCTGCACAGGGGTGGTATCATCGTCTGTAATTTTGCTTTTTATTTCTTTCATAGTTGGTGTCGGTAAGCAAATAGATGCTATATCCTAAACCAAAGATAATAATTAACATCCGGATTTCCAATAAAAATAACTACAAAATTTTGTATTATCCGGACATATTGCGACATATTGCGCCCTTTTGGGACACAGCCGGACATAGCGGGAAATGGACGGGTAGGGGTGTTGTATCTTTGCATTGTTACGTAACAAAAGCAATTATTTATTAACCCTTAAGAATTAAAATTATGGCATTATCTTATTCACTGATCAAACGTAAGAACATGGAAAAAGATGCTCCGTTGGGAAGCAAGCTTGTGTACGGTTCTACCCGTGTAACCTCTCGCATGGATTTCAATAAACTATGCGACGCCGTAGCCAGTCACAGTACCGCCTCCAGAGGCGATGTAATGCTTGTGTTGGAAGGACTGATTTACATCCTTACCGAGCGCCTTCAGGACGGTACGGTGATAGAAATGGGCAACTTTGGAAATTTCCGCATGGTGGCAGGTTCCAAGGGAGCTGTAACGGAGGAGGAGTTTACCACCTCGTTGTTTAAGAAACCACGGATCATCTTCCGTCCGGGTGCGTTGCTGCGCGATTTGTCCGGCGATGCCAAGTTCGAAAAGCTTCAAACTGTTACGGTTACCGTAACGGAAGTGTGCGACAAGGAACACGTCATTTAGTAAACCCATCGCACCCCCGGCACAGGGCAGGGGGTGCGATTTTGTAAACAAAAACAGCTAGCAAATTATACACTAACCCTTTTACTTTTTCCAACTATGCTAAAAGAAATATTTGTTCAGACTTACTACCCGCTGGCTAAAGAAGCCGGCGAAAAGTACACCATAAACCCCGTGGTAATCCTGGCCCAGGCAGCCATCGAAAGTGGGTGGTCGGAGAGCACATTGTCAAAAAAACACAGCAATTTTTTCGGGATAACGGGCTACGGTAAGCCCACAGAGTACTGGCCGGGCACCAAGGTTCAGCTGAGCGAAAAGGGACTTCCGTTCCGGAGTTATCCTTCCGAAAAAGAGAGCTTCTTCGACTTTTGCCGATTGATTAGAAGCTCATACAAACCTGCTGCCGATGTAAGCATATCGCCCCGGGCCTATGCCAAAGAAATAAGCTACAGCCGCTACATAAGCGAGGTGAATGGCGACAACAGAGAAAATTATCGTTCGCTGCTGGTAAAGCTAAGTTCTGACATCGAAAAACTAGTAATTAAACAATTTCCCCAATAACAATCCCTAAAAAACAACGAACAACATGAAACAAGTAAAGCAAATTATCGAGTTCATTTTAATACTGGCAAGCTGCTTTTTTCGGGCAAAAAAACAGCAAAAAAACAACCCTTATCTTCCTGAAGATCCTTATCCTCCTGGCGCTGGTAATGGAAGAAAAGGAGATTGCCCTTGCGGCCCTGGGTGTTCTTGTAACCCTGAGCCAGCACAACCCCCCGAACAATCCGGAGAACGATACCTGCCAGCCGTCGTCCCCAAACCAGGAAACCCTTCCCCAACCAACCACCCGAAAGATTCCACTCCCCCCGCCAACGGAGCAGCCACCCTGTTAGGCTGGTGCCTAATCGCAGTAGCCGGAACCAGCTACCTCTACAAGCTACTGGCCTAACCCCCCAACCCCCACTAATCGTAAATAGTTTGGCGGGGGTTGGTGTTTAGTGAAGCATAAAGAAATGGAACCTAATTAAATGGTATGAATGAGTGAGAAGTAAAGAATTTGGATTTTGTTTTCCTGATAGTCAATCTGTGCAAGCAACACTTGCACGAAAAAACAGGCCGATACTGTGGAAAGAGCAGTCAAGCCGTTCGATTGCGTTAAAGGAGACATAACCTACATCTTCACGCATCTGCGAAATGAAGATATTATACAAGAGATCTTGAGAACATAGGTCGTTAATTGTCTAAGTTTTTTAGAAATGTGGTTTCTATTTTTTTCTTGAATATGCGAATTATCTCTATATTTGCAAGTATGAAAAAGAATGATGATTATAAGAGAAGCTGTGAAGGTGGTACTCAAATGGTAAAAGAGCAAATACCCTTATATTTTGATAACGCAACACCTTTGCACTCGAAAAAAAAAATAAATGTTTTATCCCTCTTTTCTGGCTGCGGAGGAATGGATTTAGGTTTTGAAGGTGGATTTAAGACATATCATAAAAGCGTTAATCCTAAAAGTGATTTTATAGACTCGGTAATTGATGAAAATTTTGTTCGTTTGAAATCAACGCCTTTTAAAACTGTGTTTGCGAATGATATTCTAAAAGAAGCCTTTGTCGCATGGAAATATTATTTTGAGTCATTAGGATATGACTCTTCGATCTATAAACAAGAAAGTATTGTTGACCTTGTCAAAATGCATAAGTTAGGAGCAAAAATCTTTCCCGAGAATATTGATATTGTGACAGGTGGTTTTCCTTGTCAAGACTTCAGTGTTGCAGGTAAGAGAAAAGGTTTTGCATCATCTAAAGATCACAATGGAAAGAAAATAGAAAAGGAAATTGCGACAGAAGAATCCAGAGGACGCCTCTATTATTGGATGAAAGAAGTCATAGATATTACAAAACCCAAAATTTTCATTGCAGAAAATGTAAAAGGATTGGTAAATCTGTCAAATGTGAAGGATATTATTCAAAAAGACTTCTCAATGGCGGATGATGGGGGCTATATAGTTCTAAGTCCTCAAGTATTACATGCTGCAAACTATGGAGTACCACAATCAAGGGAAAGAGTTTTTTTTATTGGGATTAAAAAGTCAGCTCTAACGCCTAAAGCCTTGATCGAATTAAGCAAAAGTGAGATTTCAAAAGATTT
>JALNVG010000225.1 GCA_023227685.1 Bacteroidaceae bacterium | reverse complement strand
TGAATAAACGGATAAGACGTTATTTTCTGAAATTCAAGTTTAGTCTTACACGCCTTCATCTTTTGTACAAGAACTTCATATGGTTCATTCGGATATACATATTGCGCCATTTTTCGAAAATGGGGATCTACTGCCAACGCCTCAAATACCGCTGGTAACTCGTTGTCATTATAAGGACGAATCTCATCAAATTCTGGATTATACATCATTTTATCAGTTTAACTACGTGTCTAAATATCTTTCTTCAATCACGATAAAATTAAAACTTATTTTCAATAATATCAGTTAAAACATCTTTAATATCCAAATTGGCAGCTTTCACTTGTTGAGGTATAAAACTGGTAGCAGTCATTCCCGGTGTTGTATTAACTTCAAGCAAATTAATCTTTTTATCCGCAGTAATTATAAAATCCGCGCGGATAATTCCGGAACAACCTAAAATGTCATAGATAGAAAGAGTTGTTGTCTGTATACTTTGGGTTAGTTCTTTAGATACCCGTGCAGGCGTAATTTCCTGCACTTCGCCATTGTATTTAGCATTATAATCAAAAAATTCGTTGCGCGTCACCACCTCGGTCAACGGGAAAACGACAGCTTTTGTCTTTGTCTTATAGCAACCGCAAGTGAGCTCAGTGCCCGAGATAAAGGCTTCGATAAGAACTTCAGGAGCCTCACCAAACGCTTTATTTAATGACGGATGCAGCTCTTCTTTTTGTTTAACCTTGGTTACACCGAAACTAGAACCACCGAAATTAGGCTTCACAAAACAAGGAAGTCCCACTTTATCAATAATTTCTTCATCACTCATAGACTGACCTTTGCGAATCAATACGGAGTTTGACACATAAAGACCAAAACCTTTCAGATATTGGTTGCATACATATTTGTCGTAAGTCATAGCAGCAGGAAGCACTCCACAACATGAATAAGGAATATGCAACATATCGAAATAACCTTGAATCCTACCATCTTCACCTGGAGTGCCATGAATGGTAATATAAGCAAAATCGAATTTAACCTTATCATTGCCTCGCATGAAACTGAAATCATTACGATCCACAGACACCTTACAAACGTCCGTAAGCATAACGTTCCATTCCAAACCATGCACTTCAACAATATATAAATTATATTTTCCCTTATCTATAAAGGAATAAATGCCTTGCGCACTGCGCAATGAGACATAAAATTCGGAAGTATCTCCTCCCGCAACAATAGCAATTGTACGTTTCATTATATTTCTCTGTTACTTGTATAATTCCTCCATTTATTAATCAACTGAGTTATATCATCAGGTAATTCGGAAGTAAAAGACATCTCCTTTCCGGTAGCCGGATGAACAAAGCCTAAAGTCTGCGCATGAAGAGCCTGACGAGGACATATATCAAAACAATTATTGACGAATTGCTTATATTTGCCAAACTGTGTTCCTTTCAATATCTCATGGCCACCATAACGCTCATCATTAAACAAAACATGACCAATGTGCTTCATATGCACACGTATCTGATGAGTACGCCCGGTTTCAAGCACGCACTCAACCAATGTGACGTAACCCAAACGTTCAAGAACACGGTAATGCGTTACAGCATGTTTACCTATTGTTGGATCGGACATTACCGCCATCAACATTCTGTTTTTAGGATTACGGGCGATATTTCCTTCAATCGTTCCCTCATCTTCATCAATAATGCCCCAGACCAACGCAATATATTTACGCTTCGTTGTTTTATTAAAGAATTGCAATCCCAGATTTGTCTTTGATTCCGGCGTTTTAGCAATAACTAATAAACCCGAAGTATCTTTATCTATCCTATGCACTAATCCCACATGCGGATCATTAGCATCATAATTAGAATTATCTTTCAAATGCCAAGCCAACGCATTGACTAATGTACCATTATAATTTCCATGTCCGGGGTGAACAACCATTCCGGCAGGTTTATTAACTACCATCACGTCATCGTCCTCATAAATAATATCAATAGGAATACACTCTGGAACAACTTCATTTTCATATCGCGGATAAGCCATCAAAACGGTTACCGTATCCAATGGCTTCACTTTATAGCTACTCTTCACAGGCTTGTCGTTTACACGTACATAACCACACTCGGCAGCCTTTTGAAGTCGATTACGCGACACATGAACGATATGATCGAACAGATATTTATCCACCCTGACTATAGTCTGACCCTTATCCACTAAAAAGCGGAAATGCTCATAAAGCTGTGGATCCTCACTAATAGATTCTATATCATCTTCATCATCTATATCTTCCTTTGTATCACTCACAATGTTATTTCTATTATTATTGAACTCATCATCAAAACCAACTATCATCAGCAGATTTCTTAGAGGAAGGTTTGTCTACAGGTTTCTTATTTATCGGTTTTTTAACTCCCGTTTTTTTGTTTTCTGCATTGTTATTCTCAACCTTAGTTGTTCCCTGATCAGTTCCTACCTCACCCATATCCGACTCATCTTGAACGTCTAATGAATCACTATCTTCTGATTCATTGATCTCTTCACCGTCACCTACTAATAAAGTTAGTAGAGCACCTTGGGGAACCTTCTCTCCTATAACTAATTGGCGTCCATGACATTTAACGCCATATACCCAATCTCTCTCTCCAGGTACCAATTCGTTGTCCGTCAATTTGAATCCTGCAGACAATAATTTAGCTTCTGCCTGACGAGATGAACTATTATCCGCGACATCAGGTATTGCATGAAGTGGAGCAGACAAAGTATTAATAGTGATGTAAACGGTACGACCTTTCTTCACTTGCTGTCCTTCGGCAGGATTAACAAACAGAATAACTCCGGCTGGTTTAAACTGATTATAAGCAGAGTCTGAAACAACATAATTCAGATCCCTCTCACGAAGCTTATCATTAGCCTGTCCAACAGTTAAGCCATTGACATGAGGTACCTCAACCGACTCACCATGATGGGTATAAAAGCTCAGCCATTGCATTACAAAAAAAAGTAATACAATCACCGTAACTACCATAGCTATAATATTCAGCCAGAAGTAACGATTTGATTTGAAAGAAAAGAATTCTTTTATTGTCATACGCTTTGCTGTTAATTCGCATCAAAGATACGACAAATTCATTAAAAGAAATATAGTAAACGATGAATTTAAGCAATTTGTTAAATAAACAATAGCAACAACGACATAAAAAGTCATAAAAAAAGAAAAAAGTAGAATTATATAAATCCTACTTTCTACTTTGATTTTTAATCTGTAATAAATGACTTCTAATTACTTCTGTCCGTTATATTCATCCGAAACAGAGAGTTTAGATCTACCTTTTGCACGGCGTGCTGCTAATACTCTGCGGCCGTTAGGGCTTGACATTCTTTCACGAAAGCCATGTTTGTTTTTCCTCTTTCTATTAGAGGGTTGAAATGTTCTCTTCATCGCTAATTATAATTTACGTTATTATTATCATGCTATTGGGCTGCAAAAATAAAGATTTATTTTCTATTTACCAAGAGTTTATTCATTTTTGCAAAAAAAACTTTGTAAATCTTCTAAAATTAAATTACTTTTGTAATCTGAAAATATAATTCAATATAATAATAATAAGACCAAAGTATGATCAAATCACAAGAAATCAAAAACGGAACATGTATTCGCCTAGATGGCAAACTTTACTTTTGTGTAGAGTTTCTTCATGTTAAACCGGGTAAAGGAAATACGATAATGCGTACAAAATTAAAAGATGTAGTAACCGGACGTGTTTTGGAACGACGTTTTAATATCGGCGAAGCATTGGAAGATGTTCGTGTAGAACGTCGCCCTTACCAATATTCTTATAAAGAAGATAATATCTATCATTTTCTGAACCAAGAAACTTGGGACGACATCACCATTAGCAAAGAAGTCATCAATGGCGTAGATTTTATGAAAGAAGGTACAATTGTTGAAGTCGTTTCTGACGCATCAACCGAAACTGTTCTTTTTGCAGATGTACCCGTTAAGATTCAACTTAAAATAACTTATACCGAACCCGGACTAAAAGGAGATACTGCAACCAACGCCACCAAACCGGCAACAGTAGAAACAGGAGCAGAGGTTCGCGTTCCTTTATTTGTTAATGAAGGCGAAATCATTGAAGTAGATACACGCGATGGTTC
>JALNVG010000224.1 GCA_023227685.1 Bacteroidaceae bacterium | reverse complement strand
ATTCGCCCTACAAAAGGAGAAGTTGTCATCAACGGAATGGATATCGCACATATCTCAGATAAATCACTGTTAAACGTACGGCGCAAAACACTGGCCATGGTCTTTCAGGATTTCGGCTTGTTGCCCCACCGCACGGTGCTAAGCAATATAGCCTTCGGCCTTGAATTGCAGAATAAGAATGGGAAAAAAGAACGCGAAGAAAAAGCGTTAAACAGTCTGCAACTCGTAGGACTGAAAGGATATGAAAACCAGATGGTCTCCGAGTTATCTGGTGGCATGCAGCAACGTGTCGGACTGGCCAGAGCACTAGCAAATAATCCGGAAGTCTTACTGATGGATGAAGCTTTCTCGGCACTCGATCCTTTGATTAGGGCACAAATGCAAGATGAGTTGCTGTTGCTTCAGAACAAAATGAAAAAGACCATCGTCTTTATTACCCATGACTTGAGTGAAGCCATCAAACTGGGCGATCGTATCGCTATCATGCGAGACGGAGAGATCATACAAACCGGAACTTCGGAAGACATACTGACCTCCCCCGCCAATGAATATGTAGAACGCTTTGTGGAAAATGTGGATCGCAGTAAAATTATTACCGCAGCATCTCTGATGAAAGGTAAATCGCTGGTAGCCCAATATAAGAAAGAAGGTCCGGAAGCCATCATACGCAAGATGAAAGAGCAGAACCTGATGATACTTCCTGTTGTCGATTCCGATTATAAACTTATGGGATCCGTCCGACTCGAAAATCTTCTCGAACTTAGAGCCAATGGCATACACAGTATAGATGCAGCCATTCATCATGAAGTACATTCCATCTTGAGTAACACTTTGATAGAAGACATTCTTCCATTGATGATCAAAACCAACTCACCGATCTGGGTGGTTAATGAAGAACAAGAATATCTGGGTGCAGTACCGTTATCGTCGCTGATTATTGAGATCACCGGTAAGGATAAACAAGAAATAAGAAAAATCATTCAAAAATCTATCGACTTATGATCAATATAGGACAATATATAGAGTTAGCCATCAACTGGCTCACAAACAATTTTAGCGGATTCTTCGATGCCGTCAGTTTCGGCATCGGTGGATTCATAAACGGTTTCCAGAATCTTTTGTTCGGCATACCGTTTTATATTCTCATTCTGTTTTTCGTGCTGCTGGCTTGGTTTAAAGCGGGCAAAGGCATTGCTGTATTTACCCTGTTAGGACTACTTCTCATTTACGGCATGGGGTTCTGGAAAGATACCATGGAAACTTTAGCACTGGTCCTTTCTTCCTCCTGCCTGTCATTACTCATCGGGGTACCGTTGGGCATCTGGACTGGCAATAGTAAACGGTTCTCCAAAATTATGCGCCCCATTCTCGATTTCATGCAAACCATGCCAGCCTTTGTTTATCTCATTCCGGCGGTACTATTTTTCGGGCTCGGTCCCGTACCAGGAGCTTTTGCCACCATCATCTTTTCAATGCCACCCGTTGTACGACTCACCGGATTGGGCATTCGTCAGGTACCCAAGAATATCATTGAGGCCTCACGCTCATTCGGCGCCACGCCACGTCAGTTGCTATACAAAGTACAATTGCCGCTGGCCATGCCCACCATACTCTCCGGAGTGAACCAAACAATCATGTTGTCCTTGTCCATGGTCGTTATCGCAGCTATGATTTCGGCAGGCGGACTCGGTGAAGTCGTACTGAAAGGAATTACGCAGATGAAGATCGGCATCGGTTTCGAAGGTGGTATATGTGTCGTTATATTAGCCATTGTGCTCGATCGTATCACACAAGGAATAGCCAAGGGAAAAAAAACAATTAATAAGTAAAAAAAATGAATAAATTTAAAATTATCGGGGCAATGTTGATTGCCGTTATGACGCTCGCCGCATGTGGTGGCACAGGAAATAAGAAAAAAATCAGTATAGCCTACGCCAATTGGGCCGATGGCATAGCAATCACGCATTTGGCCAAAGTCATCCTTGAAAAACAGGGTTATCAGGTGAAACTGCTCAACGCAGATATCGCACCCATCTTTGCTTCCGTATCACACAAGAAGGCAGATCTTTTTATGGATGCCTGGTTGCCGCTCACACATGCGGTTTATATGAAAAAATACGGCAATAATCTCGAAAATCTCGGAGATATCTACAACAATGCCTGTCTCGGACTAGTCGTTCCTCAATATGTAACAATCAATTCAATTGAAGAATTAAATGGAGTAAAAGATCGTTTTTCCAGTAAAATAGTAGGCATTGACGCCGGTGCAGGCATTATGGATGCTGCGGACAATATAATCAAAGCCTACGACCTACAATTCAATTTGCTAACCTCAAGCGGTCCGGCCATGACGGCATCACTAAAGAAATCGATAGAGAAAAAAGAATGGATTGTTGTTACCGGATGGAATCCTCATTGGATGTTTTCACGCTTTGACCTCAAAATGTTGAAAGACCCTAAAAATATCTGTGGTAAATCAGAATCCATCTATACCATAGCATGGAAGGGCTTTAGTAAGAAAAATCCCTTTGCTGCCAAACTGTTGAGCAACATCAAGCTCAACGACAAAGAAATCAATTCACTAATGGAAGATATAGCTGATACGAAAACAAATGAAGACGATGCAGTAAAAATATGGATCAACAGAAATCTTGATGCAGTAAATCAATGGATTCCGGCATCAGGAAAGACTTTTAAATAATTGAATTTGTATAAATAGAAATCGTACCTACCCTTGCAGTACCCCTCCCCAAAAGGGATAAATTATGCACTTCAAAAGTAGGTACGATTTTTTATTAATAACTATTGAATACTGCATGAACACCAACCCGATTCTGGTTGAAGAGTCTTGAAGTTTTTAATATAAAATGCTATTTCGTATTCGGAAAAGGGCCGTAACTTTTTCCGAATATATTTTTCATGTTACTAGTGTTTTAAGGTTGAACTTTCTTTTTTTATTATTATATATGTGATTTTATATTGCAGATATTTCCTTCCAATTCATAATCCAAATTGCCGGTCACCTCTTTGATAATGTCCATCAAAGAGGTGATGTCAGCTCCCTTTCTAAATATAAAATAATAGTTCATTGTCAAAATTGCTACTATTATATTAAAATGATATAGTGCAATTGATCCTAGTTTGATTTTTTTGTCTTGTATTGACTGATAACAAATTCAAATAGGCATCAAAAAAAATAATCTTATCTTTAAATTTTGTAGACTTTACTCGCTTAATCTTTATTTTTTTATATACGCATTAATATATATCATAAATAATTTTGCAAATACAAAATTTATATTATACATTTGCGATGTGAAAAAGTACACTCTTATAAAGAGAATGCATTGAAAAATAAATGAAAAAGGAAAAACTTATTATTGATAGTAATGTCGGTATACAGATATAACTTATTTTTCTGAAGAATTCAGAGAAATACCTTATCTTTCATTTGGCGGTTTATGATTAATTACATCCACCATCGGTATACGGGTAATAGAAAAAAATAAGTGATATATTAATAAAACAGCATCTAATATGAAAAAAAAAATGATACAAGCTGTTGAAAATATTTTTAAATACAAATAGTAATCGCTGGATAGCATGAGGTTTTGTATTTACTGTAAAGTTTTACTTTATAGACCGAAAGTCTAAGACTTTCGGAATATTTTCTTTGGTAAGCACCCCCCAAATCACGTATCGTATTGCGAACAAGTAATAGTACCATTATATCCAGTTTGATAAATAGTACCAGAATACATACAAGAATATTGCTCCAATTTCTAGAATAGATTCTCCGGAAGAAAGTCTCCAAAAGAATTCTCCGGACAAACCTCTGCTAAAGAGGTCATTATCCATCCATTTTTACCTTCATAAAATTCCTTATCTCACAGTCAAATCTAAAGACAAGAGAATCAAGTCTATACAAGACAGACTTGATGAGATGAGCACATAATTACTTAAGTCTGAAAAAGATTCAAATGAGGCATCATACCTGATATGTAACTGATAAAATTCCGGGTACAAATATAGATATAAAATCTATAATTCAAACAAATTCTCATCCTTTAACTGTTAAAATTTAATAATATCAATTTACCAAGAGGAGATTCTACTTGGTAGGGCGCTTTTTGCTCTTAATGATAGATCCTTTTTTTGTTTTTAGTCATTTT
>JALNVG010000223.1 GCA_023227685.1 Bacteroidaceae bacterium | reverse complement strand
TGGTATAAATATTAATGCTGAATATAAAAAGTTCTCTTTCAATATTTATGGCCAAGGTGGTATGAAATATGCATCAATCGCAGGAGCCGAAGACAGTTCTACTAATGGTACGGAATGGGCTATGGGTTACGCAAACGTAGGTAGCTATTTACTGTATGGTGAAAACCAAGTATTGAATAATGTTTATATTCCAACAAAATATGCGTATAAACGTATGTGGAGTCCAACTAATACAAATGGTTCATTTCCTGCAGCCGGTGCTCATGGCGTATATCTGTCAGATAGAACAAATGGTAACTGGAATTATTTTATCATCAAAAATATTCAGTTTAACTATGATTTTTCGTCGTTGTTTAAGTTAAAGAGCATCAAGGCATTATCTGCAAACTTGAATTTCCAGAATTTTATAACGTTTGCTAACCATCGTGGTTATAATCCTATCAATGGTGATACCAGTAACCCATGGGCTAAATCTATTATATTAGGTATTAACGCTAAATTTTAAATCGTTTAAAAATTACTATGATGAAATATTTAAAAATATTTAAAAATATTTGTCTTGCTTTGATTACCTTGGTAACCTTCAGCAATTGTACAGATTTACAAGAAAGTCCCTATACTTTTATTGATCCGAGCGGTTTTTATAAGAATGAGACTCAATTAAGCGAAGCTTTGAATAGTGTTTATGCACAATTTCGCACCATGGCAGGCAATTATAAATATACGATGCGAATTGAATGCTGTACAGATTTAGGTCAACCCTCTTATACAAAGGAAAATTGTCCTGACATTAATTGTTGGTATGATATAAATAACGCAAGTACTTATACCTTTACTACAGTCTGGAGTCAGGCTTATGTTGTCATTAATCGTGCAAATACAGTATTAGCACGTGGCGAAAAGGTAGATATGGATGAAACAAATAAAACACAAATCTTTGCTCAGGCACGTTTTTTACGGGCTTATTCATATTTTATTCTTGTCCGTTTATTTGGAGGAGTACCAATTTCAAGTACTTACACTAGCAGCTTGACCGGATTGAACATTCCTCGCCAATCAGTTGATTCCGTATATAATTATATTATTAATGATTTGGAATATTGTGAAAAAAATCTACCGGTAAGAGGCGAATCCGGATACGATGTATGGAGAGCATCTAAAGGTGCATCACAAGCTCTTTTAAGTGAAGTATATCTAACCCTTGCTTCAATGAATGGAGTAACAGAAGATTATCAGAAATGTGTTGACTATTGTGAAAAAGTTATTGCTTCAAAAAAATACAGTTTGGTTTCAAACTATAAAGACCTCTGGTTCGCATTCAACGCAGATGCCAAGAATAACGAAGAATCAATATTTGAATTGCAATTTGCCGCAATATCGGGCCAATCCAATTCGGCACATCGGATGTTCGGTTTAGGAAACAGTATTACAATTCCCGGATTCGGCAGTTATTTTTACCATCGGTTCGGTCCCTCGGTTTATGCTTGGGAAAGCTATAATTCGGCTGATACACGTTTAGGAGCATTTATTACCAATTATACTTGGAATGATAAAGAATATCAATTTTTAACCTCTGATAATGGATTCTATCCCGGAAAGAGTAACTGGTTGACATCTGCACCAGGCAATGCCAAGTTCTATGATTTTCAGACAAGTGCAAGTTTAATGTTGCCGAATGCTGACACTTATATGTTGCGTTATTCTGAGATTTTGTTGAATTATGCTGAGGCAAAGAATCAGTTGACCGCCGGTTCAAGCGATGCTTTGGATAAATTGAATATGGTACACGAACGTGCCGGTCTGCCTGCTTTAACAAGCATGAATCAAGAAGATTTGGATGATGCCATTTTCCAGGAAAGAAGTTGGGAATTTATCGGCGAAGCAAAAATCTATTATGATGAATTACGAACTAACCGTTTAGGTTCTCTCGTAAAAGCATTCGTCAATAAAGGCGTGGCAGCAGGAATGTATCAATTCCAGTCTTTAAAATTTGTTCCAAAGAAAACATTCTTATGGAAAATACCTCAAACTGATTTGGACTCAAATTCTGCTTTGGTGCAGAATCCTGATAACGTATCGGATCCTTTGAATTAAATAATTAACTTTTCACTCTTCTAATAACATAGGAGGGTGAAAAGTTTTTTTATATATAACCTTATCTCCTTTAGAAATGAAAAAAGTCCTGTTCCTAAGTCTGTTATCTTTTGTTGTGACATTAGTCTTGAATGGGCAATCGCGCATCATTATTCCTTTGAACGACAATTGGGGATATAAACCAATTATCAAAACACGCAAAGATGTTCCGTTGACAAATGTTACACTTCCTCATACTTGGAATGCACATTATTTGAAGGGAACAACCCAATATAATCGTGAAACAATGGTTTACGAACGCCAGCTGAATATACCTGCTGATTATGTCGGAAAAAGGATCTTCCTTTATTTTGAAGGTGTTAATTCCGCTGCGCACCTTTTTATAAACAAAAAATCAATAGGAGAACATTTAGGAGGCTATACGGCTTTTTGCTTTGAAATAACCGACTTTATCAAACAAGGAGATAATGAACTTGAGATGTGGGTTAGCAATGCCTATCGTACAGATGTACTTCCTATCAGTGGCGATTTTAACATTTATGGAGGCATCCATCGCCCATGCCATTTGATTTTGACAAATAAAGACTGCATCTCTCCCGTTTTTTATGCTTCACCAGGTATCTTTATTCATCAGGATTCTATTAATAAAAAAGAAGCTAAAATTCATATTGAAAGTATTCTTTCAATAAAAGGGAAAAAAGAAGGATTAGCATTAAGAACAGTTATAAAAGATATAAGCGGTAAGATTGTTGCTCAATCAGAAAATACCGTTGCAGACTCAATCATCAATCAACCGTTTATCCTCAAGAATCCTGTTTTGTGGGATGGAAAAGCAAATCCTTATTTATATACCGTTGACGTAACATTACTTAATCATAACCACCCAATCGATAACGTATCGCAACAGACCGGTTTTCGCTATTTCAAAGTTGATCCCGACAAAGGTTTTTATTTAAATGGACATTATTTGAATTTAGTCGGCTTCTGCAGGCACGAAGAATTGCAGGGAAAAGGAAGTGCACTTACTTTCAATGACTATCAAAATGACATGAATATTATCGAAGAAGTAGGAGCCACGGCAATGCGCTTGGTTCACTATCCACATGGCGAACCCATATATGATCTTAGTGACAAACACGGAATTGTTTTATGGTCGGAAATACCGATGTGCGGACCAGGCGGATATAATTATGCCGGATATTTGCACAATGATGCTTTTGAAAATAATGCCCGCCAAGTATTGAAAGAGATGGTGTATCAAAAGTATAACCACCCCTCAATTTTTTTCTGGAGCCTTTTCAATGAAATATTGGTCAATTATGACAATCCTGTTCCCTTTATAAAAGAGTTGAATGGGCTATTCAAAAAAATAGATCCCTCGCGATTAACGACATTTGCCACTTGCATTGATTTAAAAAACTATTTGGGCTGTTCGGACTTGACAGCATGGAACAAGTATTTTGGTTGGAAGGAAGATATTTCGACCGATATAGGCACATATTTTGATGAACAAAAAATTCTGGCATCCGGTTATCCGGTTGGCGTATCCGAATATGGTGCAGGAGGAAGCATCAAGCAACATCTTGAAAATCAGGAGAATAAAAAACTTTATCCGGGTACCTATCATCCCGAAGAAATACAAACATTAGTACACGAAAGTAATTGGTTGGCCTTTTCGCAACGGCCGTATTTATGGTGCAAGTTCATTTGGGTATTCAGTGATTTCCAGTCTTGCATCCGAAATGAAGGCGATCGTGCCGGCATCAATGACAAGGGGCTTATCACCTATGACCATAAAACACGCAAAGATGCCTTTTACCTTTATAAAGCAAATTGGAATCCGGAACCGATGATTTATATTACCGGCAAACGTATGAATAAGCGCACTCTTGCTACGACCACCATTAAAGTCTTTAGTAATCTGCAAAAAGTAACTCTTTTTATCAATGGGAAAAAAATTACGACAAAGAGTCCTGACATAATAAAAAGAGTCGTTTTTAACAACATAACCTTAAAAAAAGGTGAAAATCAAATCGAAGTAAGAGGCACCGGTAAAAATAAAGAATTGAAAGATAGTTGTTCATTATCTTTCCAATAGT
>JALNVG010000222.1 GCA_023227685.1 Bacteroidaceae bacterium | reverse complement strand
TTCTTCTCTGTATCTTTTTCTTTGTTTGTCTCTTTACTCATTGTGCCTGGCAAAACTCCTTTCTCTATATTTAACACCCTGTCTTATCCTGTTTACGGTTGACTAAATTGACGAGGAACCACCTATAGCAGGACAAGTTACTTTCTGTACAAAGCTTAAACAGATTATGCGTAGCCGATGTGTGGCGTTTTTGTTTTAAATAAACACGATCCTCTAAGAAAGAGAATCGTGTTTATTTGTGAATTAGCTAAGAATATTTATTTTTTTATCTGTTGCTTTTTTGTATCTTCAGCCTCTTTCTCGTCATCTTTTCGAATCTGTACACGCCGAATTTTTCCACTGATTGTTTTTGGCAGTTCATCAACAAATTCAATAACACGTGGATATTTATAAGGTGCAGTTACTTTTTTTACATGATCTTGAATTTCTTTGACTAATTCAGGACCTGCTTTTGATTTGTATTCCTTAGATAAAACGATTGTAGCTTTGACCACTGTGCCACGGATGCTATCTGGAACGCCGGTAATGGCACATTCCACAACTGCAGGGTGTGTCATTACGGCGCTCTCTACTTCGAAAGGTCCGATACGGTAACCTGAGCTCTTAATTACATCATCTGTGCGGCCGACAAACCAAAAATAACCATCTTCATCACGCCAAGCTACGTCACCGGTATAATAAATGCCATCATGCCAAGCTTCTTTTGTGCGCTTTTCATCGTGATAATAGCCTTTGAATAATCCTAGCGGTTTACCTTTGTCTGTGTGGATAACAATTTGTCCCTGCTCGCCGTCTTCTACCGAACGTCCTTCGTCATCAATTAAATCCATATCATATTGAGGGTTGGGTTGGCCCATGCTTCCCGGTTTCGGTGTCATCCATGGCATTGTGGCAATGGTCAAGGTCGTTTCTGTTTGTCCGAATCCTTCCATCAGTTTGATACCTGTCAATTCTTTGAAGGCATTAAATACGGAAGGGTTTAATGCTTCTCCGGCGATGGTACAATATTTCAAGGCGGAAAGATCATACTTTGTCAAATCTTCATGAATGAGAAAGCGAAAGATAGTGGGAGGTGCGCAAAGAGAAGTGACATGATAATCCTGTAATTTCTTTAGGATATCGGCAGGAGTAAATTTCTCGTGATCATAAACAAAAATATTGGCTCCCGAGAACCACTGTCCGTAAAGTTTACCCCAAACGGCTTTTCCCCAGCCGGTATCGGCAATAGTGAGATGAAGACTGTTTTCATCTAAATGATGCCATACTTTACCGGTAACAAGATGTCCTAAAGGATAATTGAAATCATGAATTACCATTTTGGGCTCACCGGATGTGCCGGAAGTGAAGTAAAGCAATGAAGTATCTTCATTAGTGTTAACATGTGCCGGACGTATGAATGGTGCAGCGGTTTTAATGCCCTTATGGAAATCTTCGAAACCTTTGGGAACTAATGGGCCGACGCTTAATGTATGTTCCAATGAGGGGCTATCTGTTCTTGATTCAGCAATGTGTTTGAGTATAACTTCTTCGCCGTCAGCAACAATCATTTTCACACCGGCCGAATTGCAACGGTAAATAATATCATTCTTTGTTAACAGATGCGTGGCAGGTATAGCAACGGCTCCTAGTTTGTGGAGTGCGATAATGCTATACCAAAATTCATAACGGCGTTTCAGTATTAACATCACCATGTCGCCATGACCTATACCGAGAGATTGGAAATATGAGGCTGTCTGGTCAGTCTTTTCTTTTATTTCGGCAAATGAAAACTGGTGGCTGGCACCTTTATCATTAGTCCACAAGAGAGCATTTTTATTTGGTGCTTCTTTGGCCCATACATCAACTACATCGTAGGCAAAGTTGAAATTCTTCGGTACATTTATCTTCAAATTCTTTTTAAAATCCTCTTGAGAGGTGAATTCTGTCTGTTTTAAAAATCTTTCTATCATATGACTTTTACATGATTATAGCGAGAAAACGCACATCCTTATCGTCAAGTGCCTTCATCCCATGAGGAAGTTCTGAATTAAAATAAATACTATCACCGGTGTTAAGAATAATCTCTTTTCCGCCGATATAGAATAGCATACGTCCTTTGAGGACCAGGTTGAATTCCTGCCCACGGTGGCTGTTATAAAGTATTGGAGTACTTTCGGGTTTGGGATCAACCGTAACGATAAATGGGGCTGCGATACGGTTTTTGAAACCTCCGGCAAGTGATTGGTATTTATAGGCTTTTGTTCTTTCAATGCTTGTTCCTTTGCCACATCTAGTAATAAAATACGTATCCATTTTTGGCTCTTCACCAAACATGAGGGCATCAAGAGCAATGTCATATTTTCGTGCTATTTTTTGCAACATGCTTACAGAGATGTCATTTGTACCAGTCTCAGCAAGACGATATTCTTTCGCGGAGATGTCACAATTCTGTGCTACATCTTCGATAGATAGCTCGAGCGCATCACGTAATCCGTGTAGTCGTTCTGCTATTTGTTTAATTTGATCATCCATTATTATTGTTTAATATTGATTTTTCTTATAATGAGGCCTTTATTGCTTTGATAATGGCAGATGTAAATCCGTTATGTTCCAGTTCGTTGATGCCTTTAATCGTTAGTCCACCTGGAGTGGTTACTTTGTCTATTTCAATACTCGGGTGTGTGTTATTATTCAGCAGGATCTTGGCGGCACCCTCTAGTGATTGGGCTACCATAGTCATGGATTCTTTTTGAGTGATACCCATTTCAATGCCGGCTTGCATGGCAGCCTGTACATATTTTAGCACATATGCAATACCGCATGAGGTTAGCGCTGTAGCTGCGGCCATTTTGCTTTCATCTATGATTAATGTCATCCCCATCTCGTTGAAGATATTCAAGAGTAGTTGCTCTTGTTCTTTCGTCATGTCACGGGTAGAAATTAGTGTCATACTGGATAGTTCGGCGATAGCTGTATTGGGAATCATTCGGGCTATAGGAATTCTGGGGTTGACATATTCTGTTAATTGCTCGGTGGTGATGCCTGCTGCTAAAGATACAAATATTTGAGAGCATTTGAGCTTTAAAGAGGGAACGACTTTGGCTACCAACCATGGTTTGACGGCAAGTATAACTATGTCGGCATTCTCAACAGCCTTTTCATTGTCGTTTGTTGTGACAATATCAGGAAAGGCGGTTTTCAAAGTCTCTAGCTTTCCATTGCTTGGGTTGGATACGGTGATGTCTTTGGCCTTTATCAAATTTCCTTGTGCCAATCCGCGAGCAATGGCAGAACCCATATTGCCTGCTCCAATGATAGTTATTTTCATAATAATATATTTATTTATAACCTGAATACAAAATTAAATTTAAAAAGTGAAAATACGAGTTTTATACTTGTATTTTCACTTTAAGCTATCTATTTTTATATAATGTTGGTTGTCATTATAATAATTTTTCTAATTTTCCGAGAAACGTAGTTGCTTCATCCATGTTAAGACATAGTGGTGGGAGTAACCTTAAAACATTTGTGCCGCTTGCACCGGTAAATATATGTTGTTCGAAAATTAATTTTTCCCGCAATTCTTTGATGGGTTGTTCAAATTCAAGTCCGATCATCAATCCGCGACCGCGAACATCTTTAATTTGTGGAAATTGTTTCAATTCTTTAAGAAGGTAACTGCCGACTTTGGCTGCGTTCTCAATCAAGTGCTCTTTTTCAATAATATCCATTACGGCAAGTGCTGCAGTGCAGGCCAAATGATTTCCGCCGAAGGTGGTACCCAATTGTCCGTAGATAGCTTTAAACATTGGGCTGATGAGTAAACCGCCCATAGGAAATCCATTGCCGATGCCCTTGGCTACGGTGATTAAATCCGGTTTGATCCCGGTATGTTGATGTGCAAAGAATTTGCCGGTACGTCCATATCCGCTTTGCACTTCATCCAGAATCAATACGGTTCCGTTGTCGGTACAAGCTTTGCGTAGTGCCTGCATAAATTCGTTAGTAGGTATTCTTATTCCACCTATGCCCTGAATACCTTCAATGATAACAGCGCAAACATCACCTTTTTTCAATTCTTTATTCATGGCCTCTATGTCATTGAGTGGTAGATAAGTGACATGTTTATTATCATTGATCGGAGCGATGATTTTCGGATTATCCGTTACTTCAACAGCTAATGAAGTGCGTCCGTGAAAGGCTTTGTCGAAAGAAATTA
>JALNVG010000221.1 GCA_023227685.1 Bacteroidaceae bacterium | reverse complement strand
TGGCCGAGGATGGCAGTGTGGGTATACGTGTTACGAATGAAGAATTTTCTAATGCTTTATGTTGCCAGTTCCGCAAAGCCATTGTTTCTACTTCGGCTAATATTAGTGGACAGCCGGGAGCCGCCAACTTTTCGGAAATCAGTGAAGAGATAAAGTCATCCGTTGATTATATTGTCAATTATAGGCAAAAAGATAAGAGTCGCCCCAAACCGTCGAACATTGTAAAATTAGGTGTCGATGGTGAAATTAAGATAATTCGTTAATGATGAGGAACGATAGAATCAGTTTTTTTCAAAAATTTATCAAGTGGCGTGAGGATAATATTAAGGAGAAACATTTTATTTTAATATTAAGTTTCCTCGTAGGTGTATTCGTTGCTTTGGCTACACTTACTTTGAAATTTATTATCAAAGAAATTGAAGGTATGCTGACGCAGAACTTCGATGTTTCTCAAGTACATTTCGTTTATTTGATTTATCCCGTGATTGGTATATTACTCAGTGGACTCTTTGTGCGGTACATTGTGAAAGATGATATTAGTCATGGTGTCACAAAAATACTTTTTTCTATTTCTCAGCGACAAGGACGTATCAAGCGTCACAATATTTGGTCATCATTGGTAGCTAGTGCCTTTACTATCGGCTTCGGCGGTTCTGTCGGAGCAGAATCACCTATCGTATTGACCGGTTCGGCTATCGGGTCAAATCTAGGCAGCCTTTTCAAAATGGATCACCATACGTTGATGTTACTAGTGGGTTGTGGTGCTGCCGGTGCCATTTCGGCTATTTTCAAAGCTCCGATTGCGGGGTTGGTCTTTACTCTTGAAGTGTTGATGCTTGATCTGACCATGACCTCGTTAATGCCACTGCTCATCTCTGCTGTAACGGCAGCTACCGTTTCATATATTGCTACTGGACAGCAAGCAATGTTTGCCTTTCATTTGGATGAGGCTTTTCGTTTGGGACGTATTCCTTATGTAATTCTTCTCGGTATCTTCAGCGGATTAGTTTCTATCTATTTTACTCGTTCGATGAATTGGGTGGAGACACTTTTTAGTAAATTGTCTTCTCCTTTCAAAAAATTTCTTTTTGGTGGATCAATGCTGAGTGTGCTTATCTTTTTCTTCCCTTTGTTATACGGCGAAGGTTATGATACGATAAATAAGTTGCTTAATGGTACTACTTCAGCTGATTGGGATGCAGTGATGAATAATTCTTTCTTTTATGGTCATGGCAATCTGTTGCTTGTTTATCTGCTTCTCGTATTGGCTACAAAGTCTTTTGCTTCGTCGGCAACGAATGGTGGAGGTGGCTGTGGTGGACTTTTTGCACCTTCCCTTTATTTGGGTTGTATTGCCGGATTTATCTTTTCTTTTTTTAGTAACAGTTGGGGTTTCTTTCCTTTTTTACCTGAAAAGAATTTCGCTCTTTTGGGCATGGCCGGAGTTATGGCTGGTGTTATGCATGCACCTTTGATGAGTGTGTTTTTGATAGCCGAATTAACCGGTGGATATGATATGTTTTTGGCGTTGCTTATTGTTTCAACAAGTTCTTATCTTACAGCTATTTCTTTTGAACCTCATAGCATATATGCTACGCGTTTGGCTAAAAAAGGTGAGCTACTTACGCATCACAAGGATCACGCTGTGTTGATGTTGCTAAAAATGGCTAATATCGTTGAAACTGATTTTGTAAAAATTCATCCAGAGATGGATTTAAGTGAACTAGTGAAGATAATTTCGGTGTCGCGCCGTAATGTTTATCCCGTAACGGATAAGGTGACGGGTGAATTTTTAGGAATTGTTCTTCTTGACGATATCAGGAATATTATGTTTAGGCAGGAACTTTATCACCGCTTTACGGTAGATAGGTTGATGACTTCACCACCGGCTAAGATATATAATACCTATAGCATGGAAAAGGTGATGAGAATATTTGATGACACAAAGGCATGGAACCTTCCTGTTATTGATGACAAGGGAAAGTATCTCGGCTTTGTTTCTAAATCAAAAGTGTTTAATTCGTACCGGCAGGTACTTGTTCATTTTTCTGAAGACTAAGGAATGAAAAAAGAGGATTTAAGAATTGTATATTTAGGAACACCTGATTTTGCTGTTGAACCCCTTCAACGCTTAATAGAGGGCGGCTATCGAGTTGTTGGTGTTATTACCATGCCCGATAAACGTGCCGGACGAGGGCATAACCTTTGTTTTTCTCCCGTTAAGCAGTATGCCTTATCGCAAAACTTGCCGTTGTTGCAACCTGTCAAGTTGAAAGATGAAGGATTCTTGCAATCTTTACGGGCTTGGAAAGCTGATTTGCAAATTGTAGTTGCTTTCCGTATGTTGCCTGAAGTGGTGTGGACTATGCCTCAATTGGGCACATTCAATCTGCATGCTTCGCTATTACCTCAATATCGTGGTGCCGCTCCTATAAATTGGGCTGTCATCAATGGTGAGACGGAAACTGGTATCACGACATTCTTCCTTCGTCAGGAAATTGATACCGGAGAAATTATACAACAAGTTCGTGTGCCGATTAGTGAAACGGATAATGTGGGTGATGTTCATGATCGGTTGATGCATCTTGGTGGAAAGTTGGTTGTTGAGACAGTTGATGCTATTCTTTGTGGGACGATCCATGCTGTACCTCAAGAGTCTATTGTAGTAAATCAATCTCTGCATGCTGCTCCCAAGATTTTTAAGGATACGGCACGGATAGATTGGTCGCAGCCGGCAAAAAGTATTTACGATTTTATTCGTGGTTTATCTCCATATCCTACGGCGTGGACCGAATTGGTGGAACCAGACGGAGAAACTGTTACCCATTTAAAGATATTTGAAAGCAAGAAGATCTATGAGAAACATGAATTTGCTTGCGGGAGGATTATTACTGATTGTAAATCGTTTATTAAAGTGGCTGTATCTGATGGGTTTATCGGTATCTGTTTGCTTCAGTTGCCGGGGAAAAAACCACTGACAGCGGAAGCTTTCTTGTGTGGTTTTCGGTTGAATGAACAATATAAAATGAAATAAATGAATATTATGTTGACTAAAATGATAGAACAGGAAAAGGTAGATCAATTTTCTTTAGAGCTAACTCGTGCCTGCCGTATTGTTATTGTGGGGCACGTATCGCCTGATGGAGATGCGATAGGGGCTTCCTTGGGGCTTGCTCATGTTTTGCGTAAGAAGGGTAAAACGGTGCATGTTATTGTTCCAAATGCTTTTCCTGATTTCTTGAAATGGATGTCGTGCAGCAAGGATATTTTATTATACAATCGTTACCACGATTTTTCCGATAAATTATTTGCAGAGGCTGATATGATTTGTTGTATCGATTTCAATGCGCTTAATCGTATTACCTTCATGGCAGATGCTGTAAGGAATGCTAAAGCTAAAAAGGTTATGATAGATCATCATTTGGATACCGAACCGTTTTGTGATATTTCGATGTCTTATCCGAAGGCTTGTTCTACTTCCGAGATTGTTTTTCGGTTAATCAGTCAGTTAGGATATTATGATGATATAAATCAAGATAGTGCCGAATGTCTTTATACAGGTATGATGACTGATACAGGAGGATTTACCTATAACTCTAATAATCCGGAAATTTATTTTATTATCAGTCAGTTACTTTATAAGGGTATAGACAAAGATGAAATATATCGTAATGTCTTTCATACATATTCCGAAAGTCGGATTCGTTTGATGGGGCATATTCTTAGTAATATGATTTATTATAAGGAATCTCATGCAGCAATGATTGCGCTTACAAAGGAAGAGCAGAATAGCTTTAATTATTTAAAGGGTGATAGTGAGGGCTTTGTCAATATACCGCTTTCTATTAACAATACGCGATTGTCTTGTTTTTTAAGGGAAGATACAGAAAGCCCAATAGTGAAGGTCTCTTTACGTTCCGTGGGGACTTTCCCCTGCAATAAAATGGCGGCGGAATTTTTTAATGGTGGTGGTCACCTCAATGCTTCCGGTGGTGAATTGCATTGTTCGATAGAAGAAGCTAAGAAAGTGTTTGAACAAGCTCTTGAAAAATATAAAACTATTTTAATTAAAGAAAACGTATGACATTAATTAAGTCAATTTCGGGCATCCGCGGAACAATAGGTGGATGTGTCGGTGAGGGATTGAATCCTTTGGATATTGTTAAATTTACTTCTGCTTATGCAACGCTTATACGGCGGAATAGTAGAAATACGA
>JALNVG010000220.1 GCA_023227685.1 Bacteroidaceae bacterium | reverse complement strand
GGAGCCTTACTCCTTGCAGGACTTTACACTTTGTTTGGAGATACCATTCTTCCAACCTTAACTGAGAAAATCAGTGGCTTGTTTAATTACAAAGGATAAGGAAGAATTTGTACTCATGATATAATTATTCTGCCGCTAGGCAGAAAGGATGATATTGTGAGTAATAAAAGATTTGAGGTAAAAAGGTTTCTTTTTGAAACCAAAGATGGTAATGCAGTCTGTCGATATATGCTGACAGACTGCAAAATACCAATGATAGTTCCAAACCAATATATTGAAATGAAAAGTATTAACAAGGCGGGTACCGGTAAAAGTTATGCATATAAGCTGTGCATTTTGTTGAATTTTCTATATGAAAAACACAATATAAATTACGAAAATGCATCAAATAAACATATTAATAGTTTTCTCGATTTTTTAATTTATGGAGATAAAGTGGATTTCAAAATCAACAATATGTATGCCAATTTGACGTATAGTACATTGTCGGGATATGTTAGTGTCATAACGGATTTTTATCGTTTTCTTGACCGAACCTACGGGAGCGAAATGGTGTTTTATGAAAGTGAACGCAAATGCAGGACACAGTCATATCTTTACGGTCAAATTTACAGATATGAATACAAATATCTCATAGACAGAGTGCTACCGGATGTGAAAGGCAGCCGTGAATATATTAAATGGTACACAAAATCTGAAAAAGAATTATTGTGCAGTAATTTCAAAACTCTGCGTGATGAAGCTGTATTTAGACTTACCCTTGAGGGATTTAGAATTGATGAAGTTTTAAGCATGAGACTTGTGGACTACAATGCAGTCGAGCGACTAATTAAACCATCACGTTCCAAACGCAAAAGTTCTGTAGTTCCAGGCTTTGAAAACAAGCTTAGAATGGTAAGAATCAGTGAAAAAACAGCAAATATAATAGATAACTATCTGTTTATTGAACGTCCCGGTGCAGAAAATGTGGGCGGAGTTATGCGAGAAGAGATTTTCCTTAACTTGAAAGGTAAAAACATCGGCAATCCTCTTGCCTACCATAATTACCTTAAAATATTAAAAAATTGCGCCGAAAAAAGTGGAATCGATAAAGCTAAGATTCGAACGCATAGCGGCAGAAGCACTAAGGTTATGGAGGTGCTTGAAAACAATGCACAAAATCCGGATTGTGCTAAATCTGATTTGCAAATAAAATATCTTTTTGGTTGGCAATCGATAAACTCCATAGAACCGTATATGAATCACAATAGCGAAATCATGGCAAAAGCCGCCTTCGACAGACATAGCAAAGGTGGCGAAAATGATAAATAAATTAAAAGATATTTTAGAAAACAAAAAATATATGTACGATAATACTTTGCTCGGGCTTGAATTTGATTCCCTTGGCGGGTTACCATTCCTAAGAGAAGCTTTGAAACTTAAAACACACTTTTTTGATTGCTTTAGATATTATTCAAGTGTGTTTGCAAAGCAGTGGTATAAAACCGATAAATGCTTGAAATCAAAGTGTATCGGGTGCCTTTATGTATTTAAAATCATGCTCGGGAGTGTGGATTATGACTTTAGATATATTTTAGATGGCTGCGTTGAAAACAAAGTACTCCAAAGAATTTTAGAGCAAGAATTCCAAAAATTTTTTCTTGAAATTTTGTATGAGAAAATGTTAAAAGGAAGTTCGTTATCATACATTGAAAAACGTGTTGGAGCAGTGAGGCTTAGTAGATATTTGCACAACATACTACCTGAAACAATGATATATTTAAAATTAATTGCATCACAATTTACAGCAAATCGAGAGCTCATTAGCCTTAGAAAAATGACTATTTGGATTTTTGGTGAAGCCGTGCGAACTAATTTTGCAGGTGGAGATAATGAATTTTTTGAGCTCTTAAAAAGCATTGTGAATGAAGAAATCATAATACAAAATCAGAAGTTTTTAACCGGCAACCGTAGGGAGTTAATTTCTTCAAAAGATATTTGGAGACTTTACCAAAAACATGGAACCGCATTAAAACAACTAACCATTGATTTTACAAAGGTTAATAAAGCTTCCATGCACAATGAATTAAAAAGCTATTTAAATCACCGATTTTCAGGACATATTCGGGTAAGCGACAGAACATTTATTTGCTTATTTGAAGCAATTAACAAATTATGTGAATTGAATCAAAACATTCATTACTTTGCCGATGTTGATTTTACAGATGTAAAAAAGCTGCAATTAGAGCTTGAAAAGAACACGGATCAAACCAAAATAATGACAATGTTTTCAGCTTGTCGGACGTTGTATAAATATCTTTGCTCCGATATAAATAAAAGTAATGCGCCAAAACCGCATTGTAACCCCTTTGACAGCATACGCTTTGTAAACGCTCATAAATATAATAAGGCTACTGCATATATACCGGATGAAGTGATTACAGAGCTTTTAAATAACCTTTGTGATTTAAGTAATACTGATAAATTGGTATTTGAAATATTTTCGCAAACCGGCATGAGAGCAAAGGAAGTTGCCTGCTTAGAAGCTGATTGTCTTAAAGAATCCCGGTATGATAACGGTGTGGGGCTTAAATATATTCCATATAAAACACTAAAGCACCGAAGAAAAAAGGGAGTCGGAGATTATCATATTGTATATATTTCGGAAGAGCTTGCAGAGAAAATAAAGGAACAAATAATCTTAAGCGAAGACTTAAGAAAAGAGTCGAATTTACCGTATATATTTTTGCATATTGACCACCGGAAAAAGATAACTATGCTGGATGTTCAGTATTTTGCAGTTAAAATAAATGCAATAATCAAAAAACATAATATTTGCGATAAAGACGGGAACTTTTGGAATTTCACCACCCGCCAATGCCGAAAAACTCTTGTTGTAAATATGATTAATAATGGTGCCACAGTTAATGAGCTTGTATATCAATTGGGACACCTCAACCGAAGTACTGTAATGAAATATTATGCAGAAGTCAAGGCAATAAGACTTGCAGAGCTTAATACCGAATTCTTTAAAAAAGAGTTTGATGTACTGTTATCAGGAGAACAGCTTGAAGCGTTTACGGAGGAAGAACGCAGATTGCTTTATGTGGATTTTAGGCTCCAAAAAAGGCGTGTGGAATTCGGATTTTGCGCAAGAAAACTTTGTGAGGGTCCTTGTAAAAGCAGCAGCAAATCAGTTCATTGCGTAAACTGTCCAAATCTCTGTACAGGTAAAAAGTATATGCCATATTGGCGGGAATTGCTTTGTGCCGAACAAGAACGTGTGAGTTCATTAATAACGAGTTATCATGAACAGAATATAACCGGGTTTGAGGATTTTGTGGAATATAAGCTGGCATGTGGGCTAATCACCGCATATGAAGCACTTGTATTAAAGCTTTCGGAGGATTCTTTGGTATGAATACGGTTAAAAACCAAGAATACTTTGAATATTACAAGAGTTATGAAAAACAACGATACAGAGATTTTTTAAGCAGTCTATCGGATAATATTTCTTTTGATTCTGATAAATGGATATGTGAAAAAAGATTGAAAAGCAGTGCCGGGGTTTTAAGCAAGGTAACCATCTATTTTTCAAAAGTACCTGAAGGGTATAAGGTTATGGTTAAATATTTTGCTGTTTTACGGCTGCTTGATGGCAGGAACATCAGCACTGTAAATGGTGATGTATGCAATATATCTGTGTTTCTGAATTTTATTAACTCAAGCACGCTTTCTGATATTTCCGTTATAACCGCTTCGGAATTTAAGAATCACCTCGATAAAAAAGGCTATGCAGAGAGTACCAAAAACAGCATTTGGTCTGACGCTTCGGTTTTTATTGAACGTATGAACGATTTTGACGAAATAACCTTAAAAAATCCATTTTTGGGTAATCCATTTGAATCAAAACAGTTGATAGATAAAAAATATATTCCGGTATCTGTTGCAAAACAACTTGACAAAGTGTTTATGAAGGATGAAATCGGCTTAACAATCAAAACGATTTATTGGCTATTACGGCTTATTCCATCGAGAATTTCTGAAATAATAGGTATGAATATTGACTGTGTAAAGTCTTTTGATGACCATTTCTGCATATTTATTCCGACATGGAAACAAAACGGTGGGTATAAAGAACCAATAATGAGGGTGATTCATATTGAAGACAAAGGAATGGGTGGCTATTTGTTAGCTTTAATCAGAGAACAACAGAAAATTGCTTTGTCATATAGCGG
>JALNVG010000219.1 GCA_023227685.1 Bacteroidaceae bacterium | reverse complement strand
GTGCCACCATCTTTCCTGAAGCATCATAAAGTTTAGAAACAACCTGTGCATAGGTTTCCTTTTCCATTTCATTTTTCAGGCAGACGGATACATTCATCACCGCATTTTCTTTATTTACAACAGAAGTCGTAACTTGTGTTCCCCACAAATCAACATACACAAGATTGGTCGTTGTAAGCCAGACATGGCGATAAATACCACTGCCACTATACCAACGTGAATTAGGTTGTTCGCTATTGTCAACTCTTACAGCGATAATATTTTTTGTCCCATACTTGAGATACGGTGTCAAATTATATCGGAAAGAAATATAACCGTAAGGGCGAATACCAAGCAAATGCCCGTTGATAAATACTTTAGAGTTCATGTAAACGCCATCAAAATCAATAAAAACAAGTTTGCCTTTTGTTTTTAATTCCGGCATAAAGACCTTTCGATACCAACCTATGCCACCAGGTAAAGCACCACCACCTACCCCTGCCGGATTATCCTTATTAAATGAACCTTCAATAGACCAATCGTGAGGAAGCGATATTCTCTGCCAGTAAGAATCATTAAACTTTTGATCTTTAGCTTCAGACACATCACCTAAATGAAATGTCCATCCACGATCAAAACTCTTTCGCTCACGAGGAGCCACAGATTTTGCACATCCCCCAAGAAACCAACTAATGAGTACCAGCAATATTCCGTTTATCCAAGATTTATGTTTATTCATTGTATTATCTGTTTTAATTTAAGAATCTTTTCTTCTACCTAATAATAAAAAGAAACATAAATCCTCATCCGTTCAAATTCAAATATAAATATGTGAAATTGGACTTAAAACGACACTCCCACCAGACATTAATTTCTGGCAGATAAAAAATTTCTTGCATTTGTTTCCGGAGAAGTTTACGCACTACCGAATCGATGTTAACTTTCATAGTATATTCCTTGTTTTTCTTGTGGTAAAGGTATGAGAAACAAAGAAAAACGAAGGTGAAAGATGTAATCTACATGGGCCTAATTTGTAAACGCATGATCATCTTTTGTTAACTGAATATGGTGCATTTGTTATCTGGTCAAGTTATTTGTATTCTGAAGGTGATACGTTGTATTGTTCTTTAAAATAACGGCTGAAATATTTCGGATTATTAAAACCGACTTTATAGGCAATCTGCGACACATTAAGCTGACTTTCCTTTAACAATTGAGCAGCTCTTTTTAAACGAATAACTCTTATAAATTCGATAGGGGTTTTCCCTGTGATAACTGTTAGCTTTTTATATAAATACACACGACTCATGGCTAATTCTTTACTCAACTCCTCTACGGTCAAATCACTTCTTGACATATTATCTTCCACATATTTAATCGCTTTGGCTATTAGTTTCTGATCAAGTGAAGTAATTTTAATCATACTGGGTGACGGATCGATTTGCTGGTTAAACTGCTCATGACGTTTTTCGGTAAGCTCAAGCAATTTTCTAATCTTCAATATTAACACATCCATATGAAACGGTTTGGAAATATAATCATCAGCACCCGTTTCAAGTCCATCAATCTTTTGTTCAACAGCAGAGAGTGCTGTAAGCAAAATCAATGGAATATGCGAAGTACGTATATCCGTTTTCATCATACGCGCTAATTGGATGCCATCCATCTCCGGCATCATTACATCAGAAATAACCATATCCGGCTGTAAATTAGGAATAAGTGTCCATGCCTCAACTCCATTCACCGCTTTTTCCACCCGATACAAACTACTCAGACTATCGATCATCAAGTTGCAAAAATCTTCATTATCATCTACAATAAGTATGAGCGGGGCATTTTCACCGATATGCTTTGAAGACAACTGAATTGAATCCTGTCCCGTTTCCTCTTTAGTAGGATCTGAGATGACCATATCTACAGCAGTACTGTGATTATCCTGTACAACTGATGTCGTGCGCGAAATTTCAGCAAGCGACAGAGGAAGCGTAAAGACGAAAATGCTACCACCACCTATATGATCTTCTACATGTATTTCGCCTTGATGCTGTTCAACAAAATCCTTAACCAACTGCAAACCGATACCTGTGCCACCAGTAGATTCAGTATTTTTATTGTTTCCCTGATAAAAACGATCAAAAATATGTTTTTTATCTTCTTCGCTAATACCAATTCCCGTATCGGCAACCCGAATCTCCAAAACCTCAGACTGTGAAAAAGTCTCCGATTTCCGCTCTATGAATACTTCGACCTTTCCTCCTTTATTTGTGAATTTGAATGCATTGGAAAGTAAATTAATCATAATTCTATTTAATTTCTTTTCATCAAAATCCATATGTAAAGATGATAGTGATGTAATAAAATGTAACGAAATATTATCTTTATCAGCAATTTCAAGAAAAGATTGACAAATAGAACGTACAAAAGAAATCACATCTTCCCTAACCAGATGAAGTTTTGTAACTTGTACATCATTTTTGCGAAAATCCAACAATTCATCTACCATATCTTTTAAACGTAACGCATTTCTACGCACCATAGACAATCTGTTATACACATCTTTCTTAAATGGCTGTTTCAACAAATTTTCAACAGGTGCAAGAATCAATTCGATAGGAGTACGAAATTCGTGACTGATACTTGTGAAGAAACGCAATTTCATTTCATCCATATCATGTGCATGCTTGGATTCAATCTTCAATTGCTTTATTTTATATTTTTCACGTTCTCGGTGCATCAATTCATAATGAATAAAGTAGAACAATGCTCCGAATAAAATAACATAGATGATATATGCCCAAATAGAACGCCAGAAAGGCGGATGAATTCGAATAATTAATGAGCTAACTTTATTATTCCAAACACCTTTGCTATTAGCAACCTTTACCCTAAAACGATAGGTGCCCTCATTCAAATTAGTATAAGTCACCTTATGAACATTTCCATTGACTACGATCCAAGACTTATCGAATCCATCCAATTTATAAGCATATTTCACTTCTTTAGGTAAAATGTAATTCATACTGGAAAACGAAATGGAAAATACATTTTGTTTATATTTTAAGTCCACCCTTTTTGCCTTATTGATAGCACTTTTCAATATAGTCATACCATCATACTTCTTATTAATAAGTATATCCTTATTGAACAATGAAAATCCGACAAAAGAAACATGGGGCAAAATATTAATATATCTGATCTCTTTTGGATTAAAGTAATTAAAACCTTTCAATCCACCCATTAATATCTCACCAGAAGAACATTTGATAGAAGAACGAATATTAAATTCCGAATATTGCAATCCATCGGATTCGTAATAATTATAAAAAGAGAAATCGTATTTACCATCATTCTTGCCCTTTGACAGAAGAACTCTGGATATCCCATTACAAGTAGTCACCCACATATTTTTATCATTGTCTTCTACTATTGAACAAACATAATCATTCGGTAAGCCACTCGTACTATTGAATTTATATACAATATCCGTTTTGGGGTCGTATACAAGCAACCCATTGCGCGTAGCCATCCATAGCAACCCACGGCTGTCTTCATCAATCATTTGTATCTGTAAATTGGCAAAACTTATTGTCCCTTTCCGATTACCCGACAACAGATTAAATTTCATAGTTTTCAAATCCAATACAGTTAATCCATTATACGTTGTTATGTATAATTTATCATTTTTGCCCAGACACAGATTTGTAGTAATGGTCAAATCATTCAACGGTTTAGCATAAGTTGTAAATTGTTTAGTCTTCGGATTAAAACATTGCAAACCATCACCTAATGTTCCGATCCAGATCAATCCGCGTTTATCTTCCACAATAGACCAAACATTATCATATACCAATGAATTCGAATTCTTGGGATCATGTCGGTAATGTATGAAACGATGACCGTCATAACAATCCATACCGCCAAGATAAGTACCTATCCACAATTTACCATCGCGCGTAACACATAAAGAAACAATTATATTACTTGAAAGTGAAGACGGATCTTTATCTTCATGTCGGAATATCTTGCTCTGATTACAAACCGAATCATTATGAATTAATCCACTACCATTTGTTCCAATCCATAAATCTTTATGAATACCTTCTTCAAAAAAGGTTACATCCGGAACAAAATTTTCTATATTACAATACTCGGTCAATAAATCCAAACTAAATTTGAAAAGACTTTCGTTATAGTAAGAAATACCCCGATTGTAAGTTCCCACCCACATGGTATTCAAATCATC
>JALNVG010000218.1 GCA_023227685.1 Bacteroidaceae bacterium | reverse complement strand
TTGGCCAAGCAGATGAAAGGAACTTCGGTAACTGCATGGGATATATCTTCAAGGGCGCTCGAAGTAGCCCGACAAAATAATGTGATGTGCGGCACGGACGTTTGTTTTGAAAAACAGGATGTGTTTGCAAAAATAGAGAATGACGATTCTTTGAAATATGATGTGATAGTTAGTAATCCGCCGTATGTTCGTAATTCGGAGAAACAGGAAATGAATCTCAATGTGCTCGATTGGGAGCCTGAATCTGCTTTGTTTGTTTCCGATGACGATCCATTACTTTTTTATAGACGCATTGCTATCTTGGGTTTGACACTTTTGAAACCCGACGGCTTTCTCTATTTTGAGATTAACAGAGCATTTGGTCAAGAGGTAGTCAGTTTGCTTAAAAAACATCATTATCAGCAAGTGCGGCTCTTGAAAGATTTTTATGGAAATGACAGAATAGTATCAGCAAAACGATGAAAAGACAAATGACCGAGGAGGTGGCTTTAAATCGTGCCGCTTCTTATTGTTCTTCAGCCGAGCAGTGCAAAGAAGATATTAAAATCAAGTTGAAACGCTGGGGTATGGATGATAGTGCGATCATACGTATAATTAAAGAGTTGGTCAGCGAAAAATATATAGATGAAGAACGTTATTGCCGTGCTTATGTGAATGACAAACTTCATTTTCAGAAATGGGGTAGGGCAAAAATCAAACAAGGGCTATATCAGAAGAAACTATCTTCGGATATGATAGAAAAATACGTAAATGAAATTGATGAAGATGAGTATCTATCTATTTTACAAGGTCTTATTCAGGTCAAACGAAAAAATACCATTGCCAAAGATGATTTTACGTTAAATGGAAAACTTGTGCGATTTGCCTTAAATCGCGGATTCGAAATGAAATATATTATTCGATTTGTTAATATATCAGGCGATAATTCATTTTAATGCTGAAAAACATTAGGTTTCTATTTCCTTTTCTCATTCTATTTCGCTATTTTTGCAACGAATTAATAGTTTAAAGCATGAAAAATTTAGAAAGATTGTTTGCAGAGAAATTGTTGAAGATTAAAGCCATTAAGATTCAACCTTCAAATCCTTTTGCGTGGGCTTCGGGGTGGAAGTCTCCGTTTTACTGCGATAACCGCAAAACGTTATCCTATCCTTCTCTTCGTAGCTTTGTCAAAATTGAAATTACACGTCTTATATTGGAACGGTTTAGTCAGGTAGATGCTATTGCCGGTGTAGCAACAGGAGCAATTCCTCAAGGTGCTATGGTGGCTGATGAGTTGAATCTTCCATTTGTATACGTACGCTCTAAACCAAAAGATCATGGATTGGAGAATTTAATAGAAGGTGAACTTCGCCCGGGAATGAAAGTCGTTGTAGTAGAAGATTTGATTTCTACCGGTGGCAGTAGCTTAAAAGCTGTTGAGGCCATTCGCCGTAACGGTTGCGAGGTTATCGGACTTATTGCCGCGTTCACTTACGGATTCTCCTTAGCCGAGAATGCGTTTAAGACAGCAAAAGTTGAATATGTCACGCTGACCAATTACGAAGCAGTGCTTGAAGAAGCTCTTCGTACCGGTTATATTGAAGAAGATGATATCGAGGTTCTTAATGAGTGGCGTAAAGATCCGGCACATTGGGGAATAGAAGAATAGTATCATTTATTAAGAAATAACGTGAAAAGGAATTATTCGGGTCGTTAGTGCGGATGATTCTTTTTTTTATATAAAATTGTTTATGGATAAGTTTGAAAGTAGTATAAAGGAGATTCCTTATAGTCAGGAGGGCGTGTATGAAAAGCTTTCGGATATGAAAAATCTGGAAGCCATTAAAGATAAAATACCTCAGGATAAAATCAAAGAGATGGTTTTTGATGATGATTCTTTTAGCGTGAATATACCTCCAGCAGGTACTTTGACCTTTAAAATTGTTGATCGCGAGCCATATAAATGTATTAAGTTTGAGGCGATAAAGGCTCCACTACCATTTAAGCTCTGGATTCAGTTAATGCCGCTTTCGGAAAACAGTTGTAAAATGAAGATCACTGCAAGTGTTGAGGCCAATCCTTTCATCAAAAAGATGATAGCGAAGCCATTGTCTGAAGGTGTTGAAAAAATGGCTGATATGTTATCCATGATACATTATTAATAATATTAAGTTCGATGGCTAATAAACTTTGGGAGAAATCTGTTCAGGTAGATAAAAACATTGATAACTTTACGGTAGGGCATGACCGCGAGATGGATATTTATCTTGTCAAGTATGATATATTGGGTTCTATGGCGCATATTACGATGCTTGAGAGTGTCGGTTTGTTGAAGAAAGATGAACTGGATGTATTGCTTGCCGAAATGAAGAACATTTATGTTTCGGCTGAAAAAGGAGAGTTTGTTATCGAAGATGGGGTAGAAGATGTTCATTCGCAAGTAGAATTGATGTTAACCCGTAAGTTGGGTGACGTTGGAAAGAAAATACATAGCGGTCGTTCACGTAATGACCAAGTGCTGCTTGACTTGAAACTTTTTACCCGTGCCCAGATTAAAGATGTCGTAGGCGATGTAACTGATCTTTTTAAAGTCCTTATCCGTCAAAGTGAAACTTATAAGCATGTGCTCATGCCAGGGTATACGCATCTTCAGATTGCAATGCCTTCATCTTTTGGTTTATGGTTTGGTGCTTATGCAGAGAGTCTTGTTGATGATTTATTTTTTATGCAAGCAGCCTTTAAAATGTGTAACCGCAATCCTTTGGGGTCTGCTGCCGGATACGGTTCTTCTTTTCCATTAAACCGTACCATGACTACACAACTCCTTGGTTTCGATTCTATGGATTACAATGTAATTTATGCCCAAATGGGGCGTGGTAAGATGGAGCGTAATGTGGCTTTTGCCATGGCTACTATAGCAGGTACGCTGTCTAAACTTGCTTTTGATGTTTGTATGTTCAATTGTCAGAATTTTAATTTTGTGAAACTTCCTGATAATTGTACGACCGGTTCTAGTATTATGCCACAGAAGAAGAATCCTGATGTTTTTGAGTTGATTCGGGCTAAATGTAATAAATTGCAATCACTTCCCCAGCAGATAATGATGATCTCCAACAATTTGCCTTTCGGCTATTCGCGAGATTTGCAAATCATCAAAGAAGTCTTTTTACCTGCTTTTCAGGAATTAAAAGATTGTTTGCAGATGACTACGTATATTTTAAAAGAGATTAAGGTTAATGAACATATACTTGATGATGATAAATATTTGCCAATTTTTAGCGTTGAAGAAGTAAATCGCTTGGTTCTTGGAGGTATGCCTTTTCGTGATGCATATAAAAAGGTAGGACTTGATATTGAGGCCGGTCATTTTTCGCACAACAAGACTGTTCACCATGTGCATGAAGGCAGTATAGGCAATTTGTGCAATGATAAGATTACGGATTTGATGGAGCAAGTGTCACGCGGATTTAATTTCCAACAAATGGACGAGGCAGAAAAGAAATTGCTTGGCCGATGAAATACAATATTTTATATTAGGCTATGGTGATAAAATTTTTAGGTAAAAGTTTGGTGGAAAGATGTAATATGTTTATCTTTGCACCCGTTGAAAAAATGCGGAAATAGCTCAGTTGGTAGAGCACGACCTTGCCAAGGTCGGGGTCGCGAGTCCGAATCTCGTTTTCCGCTCTGTTTTATTTAATGATGCTCGAATGGTGGAATTGGTAGACACGAGGGACTTAAAATCCCTTGGCCATTGCGGCTGTGGGGGTTCAAGTCCCCCTTCGAGTACGATTAGAAACCGTCTTTGCTTATTTATAAGCAAAGACGGTTTCTTGTTTCTGTATGTTGAGCTAATGGAAAGTGCCTATCTTCAGCACTTTCCCCCAAACACGCTACCAATATTGGATACGGATTTTGCAGAATATAATCGCTTGAAATTATTACATCAGACAAAAATAAATTTTGCATCGCAAACGTGAGGTAAATGCATTGCAAACACGAGGTAAATGCATCGCAATTTTTTAAAATTGCGATGCAAAATTTCTTTGAAAGAGCTAACGAAATTTGGTATTATGCAATCTTATACGGATTACAACAAGAGTTATTCGGATAAGAACAAGAGTTGTCTTATCCTGTTTACGGTTGACTAAATTAATTTATAATCCTTATATTGGTTGTCTAATTTATTTATTAACCTCTTAATCCTAGAATGAGTTTACTTTGATATACAAAGTAAATCCATAAT
>JALNVG010000217.1 GCA_023227685.1 Bacteroidaceae bacterium | reverse complement strand
TTGTACCGGATCCAAATTTGCTACGGGGGTTACGGCTCCGGTTCTACCTACTTGGAAGGTAACTTTATTGAGCCTGGTCAATGCGCGTTCTGCCTGAAATTTATAAGCAATAGCCCATCTTGGCGATTTTGCCGTATATCCTAAATTTTTTTGCTGATTTATACTGTTGACTTTAAGTACGATGCCATCGGTCGCAATAGGTAAGTTTTTTCTTTCTACATCCCAATATTTGATATATTCGAATATTTCCGACAATGTATGACACTTTTTCATGTTCTTTGATATTTTGAATCCCCATTTGGCGGCTTCTTGTAAGTTTTCGAAATGTCCATCGTGTGGCAGATTTTCGCCTAACAAATAATAAAGGTAAGAATCCAATTTACGTGAAGCAACAATGGAGGAGTTTTGCAATTTGAGTGTTCCTGATGCCGCATTTCTAGGATTGGCAAAGAGTGATTCTTCGCGGGCTTCTTTTTCACTATTCAATTCTTCAAAAACTACCCAAGGCATTAAAACTTCACCACGAATTTCAAATGAAGCAGGGTAATTATTGCCCGTGAGAACTAGAGGAATACATTTGATCGTTTTTACATTATTCGTTACGTCATCGCCTTTTTCACCGTCACCACGGGTAACTGCACGGATGAGCCTTCCGTCTTCATAAGTCAGGGAAATAGAAGTCCCGTCGAATTTTAATTCACAACAAATTTCAAAGTCCTCATTAAGTCCTTTCCGTATTCGTTCGTAAAATTCGGTTACATCAGTTTCTGAATAGGTATTGGCCAATGATAACATTGGATATTTATGTCTTACTTGTGTAAATTCTTTGCTAATATCACTTCCTACACGTACTGAAGGAGAATTTTCATCATAATATTCAGGATGTGATTTTTCTAAATCCTGAAGTTCATGCATCTTGTCATCAAATTCTTTATCCGAGATTTCGGGTGTATTGAGAACATAATAATTATAGTTTTGACGATGCAATTCGTTACGTAATTCTTCTATTCTTTCTTTGATACCCATATTATTGCAATGTTTTGGACAAAAATACATGTTTATCTTTGAATATTTGTAATTTTGCGGAAAATAAAATGAAATGCGAATAGATATTATCACCGTTTTGCCGGAAATGATTGAAGGATTTTTTAATTGTTCTATTATGAAAAGGGCACAGACAAAGGGGCTTGCTGAGATTTTTATCCATAATCTGCGCGATTATACGAAAGATAAATATCGCCGCGTAGACGATTATCCATTTGGTGGATTTGCAGGCATGGTGATGAAAATAGAACCGATAGAGCGTTGTATCTCTGCTCTGAAAGCCGAGAGAGACTATGACGAAGTGATTTTTACAACTCCTGACGGAGAACAATTTAATCAAAAAATGGCTAATGATTTGTCATTAGACGGAAATTTGATTATTCTTTGTGGACATTTCAAAGGCATTGATTTTCGTATCAGAGAACATTTTATAACCAAAGAAATTAGTGTAGGTGATTACGTGCTTACCGGAGGTGAATTAGCCGCTGCTGCAATAGCAGATGCTGTAGTTCGTATTATTCCAGGTGTGATTTCTGATGATCAGTCAGCACTGTCGGATTCTTTTCAGGATAATCTTTTGGCTGCTCCTATTTATACACGGCCAGCTGATTATAAAGGATGGAAAGTACCGGATATTCTACTTTCCGGTAATGAAGCAAAAATTAAGGATTGGGAAATTCAACAGGCAATGGATAGAACACGTAAACTCAGACCTGATTTATTGGATGATTGATATTACTTGTAAATTAAATTAACTCTATTTTGCTAATATATTGCTGATTTATTAATTCCACTTTTCTTTTTTTATTTTACCGGTTTTTCTTTTCCTTTTTATTTCTTATATCAATGAAATAATTATATTCTAAAAAAGAAATTATTTCTTCTTTTTTTTAATAGACTTAATCTTTATGATTGAATATTGATGCGAAGAGATATAATCTGTTTTCTTCTATACACTAAGTGCACCAATTATATCCTTTACGGACTTATAATTGCGTCTATCCAGATAGTCGTTAATTCCATCAATCACCTTTGTGGTTACAGAAGGATCGATAAAATTAGCCGTACCGATTTGTATCGCTGTAGCACCGGCAAGCAAGAACTCAACTGCATCTTTCCAATTCATAATTCCACCGAGACCAATGACTGGAATTTTTACTGCATTGGCAACTTGCCAAACCATCCTTAAAGCGATGGGTTTTACTGCTGGTCCGGACAATCCGCCGGTGATTGTTGATAATACTGGACACTGTTTTTCAACATCAATGGCCATTCCAAGCAATGTGTTGATTAGCGATACGCTATCAGCTCCGTTTGCCTCTACTGCACGAGCGATTTCTGCTACGTCTGTTACATTTGGTGTAAGTTTAACGATAAGTGTTTTTTTGTAAACCGAACGAACGGCTTTGACAACTTTTGCACTTGCAACGGGTGAAACGCCAAAGGTCATTCCTCCTTGTTTGACATTGGGGCAAGAGATATTCAATTCTATAGCAGGAATGTTTACAAGTTCATTGATTATTTCCGCTGTTTGAACGTAATCTTCTATGGAAGATCCGGAAACGTTAACAATAATATTAGTATTAATATTTTTGATGCGCGGATAAATCTCTTTTACGAAATAATCTACGCCCTTATTCTGCAGTCCAACGGCATTTAACATCCCCGAAGGAGTCTCCGCCATTCGAGGATAAGGATTACCTTCTCGCTTGTGAATGGTAGTTCCCTTTACTATAATACCCCCTATTCGCTCTAGATCAACAAAGTCTGAAAATTCTTCACCGTATCCGAAAGTACCGGATGCTGTCATCACCGGATTTTTAAATTTTAGTTCACCAATATTTACATTTAAATCTGCCATAACAATTGATTTATATTAAAAACCGGACCTTCTTTACATACACATAAGTGACCATCTTTCGTGTTTTCTACACAGCAGAGGCACGCTCCAACACCGCAAGCCATCATATTATCTAAGGATACTTCACAAAATATGCTTTTACTTTTAGCATATTTGGCTACCGCTATCATCATGGGTTTGGGGCCACAGGAATAAATTCTATCAAAGTTTACCTTATTCAATATAGAATGTTGGGTTACGAAGCCTTTTTCACCATAACTCGCATCTTCTGTGGTTACATAAACGTCACCGTAACGAGAAAAGTCTTCTAACTGTAGCAAATCATTGCTGCCACGTGCTCCTAAAATAAAAGTCGGTTTGTTTCCTTGTTTTGATAATTGTTCACCTAAAAATAATAAGGGAGCTATTCCAATACCTCCACCTATCAATAATGGCTTATCGGAAGGGGTCTCAGGCAATGAAAATCCATTTCCTAAAGGCAGCAATACATTAAGTTTACTCCCTATAGGAAGTAATGATAGCCATTTAGTTCCTTCTCCGATGATATGGATTGAAAACCATATTTCATTGCGCTGTCGGTCTACAAAATTGATAGAAATAGGGCGTCTTAAAAATGTTGTCGGCGAACCGTCAATCCGAAGTTCTGCAAATTGTCCCGGTTTCATTTCCGGAAGAGGTAATTCGGATGTTAGTTTTAATAATACGAAATTTTCCTGCAAAAAAGTATTATCTGTAACAATAAGATCTAATATAAATTTTTTCATAAAAAAAAGAAGATTCTTTGATTTGTATTTCGTATGCAAAGATAAATCTATTTGTTAGAAATATGATTAAAATGAAAGACAATCTTTTTATTTGTCTCCCTTAAAAGTCTCATAAGTGTTATCATCGAAGAAAATTCTTATTTCAGTGATTTTTCTAGCGGGTTTTTCTATGTACCTAATCACTTGTTTATCAACATCTTGTGATGTATTTCCATGCTTTCCTAATGCGATTTCCTTGCGATTTTCCAGATTACTTGATCGCTCGTCCGTATTTTTCTCATTCTCGTTGAATACGATTGGTTTTTGAGTGGGTTCATAAGAAGAAGTATTTAAAGAAATAGTATCTTTTGATGAAGTCATTTCTTTGGATCCATTTAGAAGCCAGTTATAATTAACAGAGTCATATACTTCATGTATTTTCATCACAACATCCAGACTAGGGTTATTTCTGTTGTTTAAAATATGAGAAAGTGTTGATTGTTGAATGCCAATACTATCGGAAAATTCTCTTGGAGATAAATTTTCCTTTTCCATGATCAGCTTGATCCTATCTTTAATTTCTTCCATATTTTTTTGAGTAAAATTATGTAATTAT
>JALNVG010000216.1 GCA_023227685.1 Bacteroidaceae bacterium | reverse complement strand
CTTATCTTTGTGTCATAATCAAATTTATATAAAAATGGAAAATAGAACATTCGGTAAGTATTTTTTTGGCGGGTTGGTAATTTTAGCAGGTGTACTCTACCTATTATTTAATATAGGCGCCTTACCTATCACTTGGAAACCCATCATATTTTCTTGGCAAGCATTATTAGTTTTAATAGGCTGCACGCGGTTGGTCAATGGTCATTATTTCTGGGGATTATTGATTTCAGCCATCGGTATCATCTATTTATTACCAGAATTGTCGGTAGTAATGGGATTCTATTATTCTAAGGCAATGTTTGATTCTCTATTTTGGCCGATCGTAATTATCCTGTTTGGTGTATTCATCATCAGTCATTCATTGACACACAATAAATATCAAAAACGTTGGAAAAGTTGCAACTATAAATACAGATATAAATATAACTCTAAAACAAATGAAGACGGACGGATAGAATACAACTCCTTAATGACCGGTATTGACGAAATATTTCTGATGCCTGTTTTTAGAGGTGGTGAGATAAACGCCATAATGGGTGGAGTAAAACTTGATCTTCGCAGAACCTCCCTGCCTGAAGGCGATACTGTTTTAGAATTAAATTCTATCTGTGGAGGAATAGTGCTGTTTGTTCCCGAAGACTGGACCGTAGAAATTCGCACCCAATCTTTTTTAGGCAATTTCTCCGATAAACGTGAAGCTAAAGTAAGAAGCGCTGATCGAAAATTAATCATTGTGGCAGACTCTATCATGGGAGGAGGAGAAATAAAATGTTGAACAACCCGATTATATTTGACAAATATATTCGACAAAGTACGATTTTCTTGTGTGCCTTGATAGGAATCATTTATGCCTTCGTTTTCGGATTATCTGCTCACATTGAGATTGCTGACATTTTAACCGACGGATTGATATCAGCCATAATGCTATTTATAATAGCAACTTTATTATGGAATGTTTATACTTTCAGCAAGCCAAACTCTTTGAGTATTTATCAATCGATAATTCTCAATATGCTCTATTGTCTGATCAGCGTAATTGCTGTTACAAGCATTGAATCCTTATCGGCATATATGATTTTCCCTCATCAATTGAAGTCGTTTGCTTTCACCCTGCCTGCAAGAATATTTTGTTTGATCGCTATGTATTGCGCTACTTATTCTTTTTATCAGAGAAATAAAGTAAAAACAGAAGAAGATGATGATGACGACGAACAAGATATCCTGCAAAACGAAGCAGATACCAATACAGCTGATACTCATACGGCAGCCCTAAATACCAATATGATAGAGCGAATAACAGTAAAAACCCGCCATAATATAAAAGTAATCCCGGTAGATGAATTAATCTATATCAAAGCCGAAGACGATTATGTCTCCCTGGTGACGGCAGAAGGGCATTGGCTAAAGAACGGTACGATGAAAGAATACGAGGCTAATCTTCCTTCCGATAAATTTGTAAGGGTACACCGCTCATATATCGTTAATATCAATAAAATCACTAAAATAGAACGCTATGGGCAAATGCAGCTGTTAAAACTTACATCCGATGCATCTCTACGTATTAGCAACAATGGCTATAAACTTTTGCGTGAAAAATTGAATTTATAATTTTACATCCGCATTCTCCCGTAATATTTAAAAAATTTCATATATATACCCCGGCACTAAGAAAAACAGATATAATTGCCCTAAAAACATCACAAGTCAAGATTGATAGCTATATCATAGCTCCATTTATTGCAAATATATATTATATTATATAAATAATGTATAATTAACTAGACTTATATTAATAAAAAATATAATTAAGTATTGTCTATTTAATAAATATATGTATATTTGTGACATCAGTTTATAGAATAATATTAAAATATAAACAATGGAAAATACTAACCGAAGAGATTTTTTAAAGAAAGCTGCCATAGCAAGTGCAACAGCTTTAGTCTTACCTTCATTAACTTTTGGCAGTGAAAGAGAAGGAACAAAAACAGAATCTAGTATAATCGAAAAGGAAAAGGGAAGTAAGCTTATCGTTCCATTAAAGAATGGAATAAAAATCACCGGTACTTTTCTTGATGAGATTTCTCACGACATACCCCATCAAAACTGGGGTGAAAAAGAATGGGACCGAGATTTTAAATACATGAAATCAATAGGTATTGATACCGTTATTCTCATTCGCAGCGGTTACCGAAAATTCATCACTTATCCATCAAAATTCTTATTAAGCAAAGGTTGCTACATGCCTTCTGTTGATTTAGTTGACATGTATTTACGCCTGGCCGAAAAATACAATATGGTATTTTACTTCGGGCTGTATGATTCCGGAAGATATTGGGACACTGGTGATATGACTTGGGAAATCGAAGATAATAAATATGTCATTGATGAAGCTTGGAATATGTACGGGAAGAAATACAAAAGCTTTGGTGGCTGGTATATCAGCGGCGAAATTAGCCGACAAACAAAGGGAGCCATCGGCGCTTTCCACGCTATGGGCAAACAATGTAAAGATGTATCCGGCGGATTACCAACATTCATTTCTCCATGGATAGATGGAAAGAAGGCTGTGATGGGAACCAAAGATATGACAAACGCTCAAGCAATATCCGTGCAAGAACACGAAAAAGAGTGGAATGAGATTTTTGATGGAATACACGATGTGGTTGATGCCTGCGCTTTTCAAGATGGTCATATTGACTATGATGAGTTGGATGCTTTCTTTACCGTAAACAAAAGACTTGCCGACAAATATCACATGCAATGCTGGACCAATGCGGAATCTTTTGATCGGGACATGCCAATCCACTTCTTCCCTATCAAATTCGACAAACTGCGGTTGAAGTTGGAAGCAGCCAAACGATGCCACTATGACAAGGCTATCACCTTTGAATTTTCACATTTTATGAGTCCGCAATCGGCATATTTGCAAGCTGGACATTTATATGACCGTTACAGAGAATACTTTGAAATATAATAATAAGATGAAATCTTCAATCAATATCGGCTATTTGGTATTCATTGCCGTTGTTGCGGCTTTGGGCGGATTCCTTTTTGGGTACGACACAGCTGTAATTTCGGGCACAATAGCGCAAGTCACCGAGTTATTCCACCTGGATACGATGCAACAAGGGTGGTATGTGGGTTGTGCATTAGTGGGTTCGATTATCGGAGTTCTTTTTGCCGGCGTATTAGGCGATAAATTCGGAAGAAAGAAAGCAATGATTATCTCGGCCATTCTCTTTACAACTTCGGCTGTAGGCTGTACCTTTAGCGCAAATTTCAGCCAACTTGTTGTTTATAGAATCGTAGGAGGAATAGGCATCGGTATTGTTTCTATTATTTCTCCACTTTATATTTCCGAAACATCCGTACCTCAATATAGAGGTCGACTTGTTTCACTATACCAACTGGCCGTTACCGTAGGATTTCTCGGAGCTTATTTGCTTAACTATAAATTGTTAACGATCAGCCAGACTACTCCACAAATGAGCATCACATGGCTAAATCAAATATTTGTATCAGAAGTATGGAGAGGAATGCTTGGAATGGAAACCGTTCCGGCAATGTTGTTTCTTATGATCATCTTTTTTGTACCCGAAAGTCCCCGCTGGTTGTTACTAAAAGGACGTGATGAAAAAGCCTCGAATATATTTGGTCGTATTTATCGTTCATCCGAAGATGCACTAAATCAATTGAAGGAAGCTAAATCCGTTTTGATCGGCCGAACTTCAACCAAATCAGAATGGTCGTTTTTGCTGCAACCAGGAATACGTAAAGCAGTTATTATAGGCGTATGCATTGCCATTCTCGGTCAATTTATGGGAGTAAACGCCGTACTCTATTACGGACCGTCAATCTTTCATAACGCCGGATTATCCGGTGGCGATTCTTTATTTTATCAAGTTATGGTAGGACTGGTTAATATGCTGACAACAGTTCTCGCTCTATTTATTATCGACAAAGTAGGCCGAAAAAACTTAATATACTATGGTGTATCAGGAATGATTATTTCACTTCTGCTCATTGGCTTTTATTTCATTTTTGGTAGTTCAATGGGTATATCAAGTCTGTTTTTACTTACCTTCTTTCTATTATATGTTTTCTGCTGTGCTATATCAATCAGCGCCGTTGTTTGGGTACTTCTCTCTGAGATGTATCCGGCCCGTGTACGAGGATTGGCTATGTCCATAGCAGGATTTGCTCTTTGGATTGGCACCTTTCTTATCGGACAATTAACCCCCTGGATGCTACGGAATTTCACCCCCGCCGGAACATTCTTATTGTTCGCT
>JALNVG010000215.1 GCA_023227685.1 Bacteroidaceae bacterium | reverse complement strand
TGTATCTGGAATTTTATCAGCTGCTTTTTCTACATTTGTCGGATATTTGTATGGTAAATCAAATTCGGCAAGAATAGCATGCATCTCGGCATTGTTTTCACCTGCTTTACCTAATATATCAATTACTTCTCCCAGCGGATTCTTTGCTTCATCCGGCCATTCAATGATCCGGGCTACTACTTTGTCTCCATTTTTTCCCCCTTTCAGTTTGTTTTTCGGGATGAATATATCGTTCGCTAATGTTTTACTTTCGGTAATTAGAAATGCGAAACCTTTAGTCACTTGCAATTTTCCGACGATTGTCCGGTTCTTACTTTCCAAAATTTCTATCACTTCTGCTTCCGGATCTGCATTTCTGCGTTTTGCCAGAAGTTGTACTTTTACCTTGTCGCCGTCCATGGCGTGTCCTGAATTACGCTCGGCTACAAATACCGGCGTTCCGCCATCTTCTGGAATAAATGAATTTTTACCATTACTGCGACGAACGAAGGATCCAATAGCTATTGTTCCCAAATCGTTAAAACGATAGCGGCCACGGTCGATCTCTGAAATGAAATTATCAGCTGCCAGATCATAAAGAATATCTACAACTTCAAGCTTCTGCACCTGATTTTCAACATTTATCAGCTTGCTTATCTGTTTATAATTGAATATCTCTTTTGGAGAAGATTTGAAAACAGATATGATAGAATTGACTATTGCCTCTTTCTTCATCCGTCTGTTTTTACTCCTGTTGGGACTTTTTGTTTTTTCTTCTTTATTATTTCTTTTAGTTCGATTGTTCTTTGTCATATAATATATTATTTACTGCAATATTCGCTAAAATTCTTGACATTAACAATAAAGCAGTCCTAATTTATACTAAGTATTCCTGTTGGCGGAATTAATTTATTGAAAAATTGCATATTCCGGGTGATTAGATAAAGCGGAGCTTCGCTTTTGGCTGAAATTCTAAATAACAAATACGCCTATCATATTCCTTTCTACCGTCAACTGCAAATCTTTGAAGAATATCGATAACCTTTTGACATTCTTTAGGAATTTTGAAATACGCGGCTTGCCGAATGCTTGCTTTTACCGAATGACTTTTATACACATAGCGGTTCACCCATTTTTAATCTACGGGATCACAGTATACAGTAAACAGCAATATAGCAACTTGTTAGTTGTGACGCTACGTTCCATTCGTAAAATTTCATCATCGTCGGTGTTTTAGTAATTAATTAATATTTAGCATATAAGCTCGGTGATGCTAAAATTATCAGCATCACCGAGCCATTTGTCTATAAAAACATTGTATTATTCTATATATAAATTTATTAAACTGTATATCTACGGTGACGCCGTATATTCAAGAAGATTTGAGTGGGCTAAAAGGCCTCATCGCGGAGGCACTTTCCTCATCAAAAAAAGTATATACTCTTGCGATACGAAAGTATATACTTTGAGGGTATGATAGTATATACTTTTAGCTTCAATAGTATATACTATTTTATCAGGAAGTAGTGTATACTGAATGTAGTGATTTTTATTTTAATCCAAAAGAATTTGCAGCCACGCCTCTGACACCGGGTACGCATTTGAAAAGACTACCACTGAGCGGATACTTCTCCAGTTCTTCTTTATTTAGTCCTTTGCGAGCCGTTGTAATATAAAGCGTATCCAAATGTGCACCGCCAAAAGCACAAGAAGCAACGTGCAATGCTGGAACCTCCACTTTTCTTAATAATTCACCAGTATAGGGGCTATAGCAATATACGCCACTTCCTCCCCACTGCGCCACCCATAGATTATCATCGCTGTCGATGGTCATCCCATCGGGAGAGCCGGTGCCTTTAGGAATATTCACAGCAATACCATCAAACAATATTTCACCTGTGCTATTATTATATCGATAGCGTGCAATACGGTTGGTTGGTGTGTCGTTATAATACATAAACTTCTTGTCTGACGACCAAACGATGCCATTCGAAGTAGTGATTTTTTTTAATTTTTCATTTAGTTTACCATTGGAAGTTACAGTGTACAAGATGCCATCCCCTTTTGCATGTTTCAGGCTCATTGTACCTACCCATAAACGGCCGGCCGGATCACATTTCCCGTCATTGCATCGTACATCTCCATTTTTGTCAGGAATTGGAACTATTGAAGTATTTATCCTGCTGTTAAGGTTCACTCTAATGATTTCATCCTGCAGGGCAACGATCACAGTCGAATCTGTCTCTGGTACAACCGTTGATATCATCTTGTTAAATTGCCATACTTTGCATCCTTTTTTCTCTGGAATATACTCAAAGAGTTTTTCCCCTTCAATATCTACCCAGAATAAAGAGTTTCGTCCCGAATGCCAAATAGAGCCTTCTCCGGTTGTAGCCAGGCAGTAGAAAGCGAGTTGGGCTTCTTGCTCTTTTGTACTAAAAAAACAGGAAGAAAGTCCTACAAGTAGAGATAGAATTATTAGCCAATGTTTAATTTTAAGAGAATTCATCATTTATGAATTATATAATCGCATCTCAATATTCAAATACGCCTCCTCCTAAAAACTCTCGAAGCAGAGAAGCTTTTGGAAGGCTGTCATCGGACAAGTAGTTAAAATAGCGTAAGAAGCGTAATAAGCGATATGCTTCTGCATTTTCAGGTTCATTTTCACGAACTTGTGCTAAAATAGGTTCGGCATATTTACGCATTGCTGCAAGTTCATAAAGCATTGCGCTGTTGAACATAGCATCGGCATTTTCCTGATATGGGAAGATCCATTTGTCTTCACCCCGTCTGACACTTGGCCATCGGGCAATTGTTTCGCAAGCTGAGTAGCCTCGAAATCGGTAATCACGAATAATTCGGCGCAACAAACGATTATCAGTCGTTGGAATCCAGTTATGATTATCAAGTGCAATCGTTGTCAACACCGATACATATATGCGGTATTTGTATTTTTCGTCAATCATGGAAGTCAGTTTTGGATTCAACCCATGAATGCCTTCGATAACCAGAATCGAATCGTCTTTCATTTGCAGTTTCTTCCCCTTGAAAACGCGACATCCTTGTCCGAAATCAAAACTTGGTACGCTTATTTCTTCCCCAGCAAGAAGTTTCTGCAAATCATTATTAAAATAAGTAAGATCAAGAGCATATAGTGACTCAAAATCGTATTCGCCATTTTTGTCTTTTGGTGTATCTTCGCGATTCAAAAAGTAATCGTCGAGAGAAAGACCTACAGGGTGGATCAGATTGGTGACCAACTGTATTTGCAAGCGTTTGCAGAATGTGGTTTTGCCTGAAGAAGAAGGGCCTGAAATAAGGACAATACGTACACCATCAGCATATCGATGTGAAATATCTTCTGCGATCTTTGCCACTTGTTTTTCTTGCATAGCTTCCGACACTAAAATAATTTGGCTTGCCAACCCTTGTTCAATAGCGCGATTAAGGTCGCCCACATTATTTAAACCAACCGTACGCTGTAGAGTAAGATGCTGTTTATAGGCTTCGAACATCTTGTCCTGTTTGATGACGGGTTCCAATTCCTCTGGATTAATTCTATTCGGAACGCGCAGCAACACCCCATCGAAATAGGGAATCAAATCAAATAGTGAAATATATCCCGTTGATGGGGTAAGGCAACCATAAAAGTAATTGACATATCCATCCAAATCATAATAGGAGGTATAAGGCATCCCTACCGATTTAATCAGTTTTACCTTGTCTTCCATTCCGCGTTCATGGAACAAAGTTTCCGCACTTTCAGTTTGTATCGTTTTTAAATGAAATGGAAGATCAGCATCAATAATCTCCTGCATTCTGGCTTTTACTTTTGTAATTGTTTGTTCATCCAGCTCTTTTCCGTTTTTAATCACACAATAATAACCTTTTGAAACGGGATGTTCCAATCTCAAGATTGCCGTAGGTAAAATATCATTTACAGCCTTGGAAAATATATGGCATAACGAACGGACATAGGCCCTCATGCCCGAAAGCTTTGTATAATCAATATATTCTATATCTTTTGGTCCCCAACAACGATAATTCAATCCTTGTACTTTATTGTTTACTTGGGCATTCATCGGACAATAATGAAGAGGTGAATCCACCATGGGGTAAATGTCTAGCAAAGAAGAGCCAATAGGGACATCTTTGTACATCTTGTTGTTTTTGCAATAAATTGTAATCGTCTCCGGCATACTTTATCAGCTATAATTTATAAATTTGTCCCCGAAAGTAGGAATATTAATCGGATATATATCCACTTAAACATTATTTAAATGGACTATTCTTTTTTTGATTTTCTGCGTCTTATCGGCTCTTTGGGCG
>JALNVG010000214.1 GCA_023227685.1 Bacteroidaceae bacterium | reverse complement strand
CTTGTATTCCCATATTAGTCCATTTAGTTCCTTGCGAATAATATCCAACATCTGCTTTTGTATAATACTTACCTAACAATACGGAGAAAATATTAATTTGTATTTGAGCAACAATTGTTGATATCAACATTTTCGTACCAAATCCAAACATCTCTTTAACTGGTGTAAAGTTAAATTTAAAAATCGGTTTCCAAGGAGAAAATATCCACCTGCAAATCGTACCTAATGATGTATAAACAAGCGTTTGAATAGCCAATGCCCAATATCCATATCCATTTATAGCTAAATAAATCCCTGCAATACCTGAAAAAGCTGTTGAAAAAATATCAATCTTTGCTCGCTGTTTAACCATTAATTTACGAAATAATACAGCATTATGAGCAATACCTAAAGAACCAATAACTATTGAAAGAAATAGTATACGAGAGAGAAGTACTAAATCTGGTTGATTATAAAACTTTGCAATATAAGGAGCAGAGAAAAATAGTATAACATATATACCACTACCTACAATTACATTAAACCAAAACACCGAATTATAATCTTCACTTTTGAATGTTGGTCTATTTGTTAATGCGGCAGTAAAACCACTCTCCTGTATTGTGCTAGCTATTCCCGTAAAAATAGCTAGCATACCAATCATTCCATAATCTCCAGGAGACAGATTTTTAAGAAGAACTATACCAATCAATACTCCAAGCAATTGCTGAACACCATTGCTTATTCCTCCCCAAAAAAGGCCTTTTGCTGTCTTTTCTTTCAGTGTTTGTTCGGCCATTAAGTTATTTTTGATTGTCTCCTATTTGTTCCGTAAAGGTTACATTGAAAAAACTTTACCTACATTCTATTCTACCTTCCGATACAATGATATATGAAGCCATTTTCTTGCATCTCTTTGGCATCGTAGATATTTCTGCCATCTAAAACTATCGGTGAATTCATCAATTTTTTGATGGCTGCCCACGAAGGAAGGCGAAATTCTTTCCATTCAGTGACAACCATTAAGGCGTCGGCATCTACAACTGTATCGTATATATCGTTTCCATAGTGAACTTTATCACCCATACGACGACGAGTTTCTTCCATAGCTACAGGATCATATACAAAGACTTTGGCTCCAGCCGACAAAAGTTTATCTATCAGAACCAAAGACGGTGCTTCACGCATATCGTCGGTTTCAGGCTTGAATGCCAATCCCCATAATGCAATACGCTTGCCGTTCAAATCTTCCTTATAATATTGATATAGCTTTCTAAACAAGATGGACTTCTGTGTTTCATTAACTTCCTCTACGGCTTCAAGAATACGCATGTGATAATTGTTCGTTTGAGCAGTCCTGATCAAAGCTTTGATATCTTTTGGAAAACATGAACCACCGTAACCGCAACCGGCATAAAGAAAACGTGTCCCTATACGGACATCAGCACCTATGCCTTTACGTACCATATTCACATCAGCACCTACAATCTCGCATAAGTTAGCAATGTCATTCATAAAGCTGATACGCGTGGCCAACATTGCATTGGCCGCATATTTAGTCATCTCAGCGGATGGAACATCCATAAAGATCACACGAAAATTATTAAGTAAAAACGGACGATACAATCGGGTCATCAATTCTTCGGCACGTGTAGACTCCACGCCTACAACGACACGATCCGGACTCATAAAATCTTTCACGGCAGCTCCTTCTTTAAGAAATTCCGGGTTTGATGCAACATCGAACTCAACTTGTACATGCCGCTTATCAAGCTCTTCCTGAATAGCCTGACGCACTTTGCGGGCTGTACCTACAGGAACCGTACTCTTGGTGACAACCAATAAATGCTTGGTTATATGCTGCCCTACGGTATGAGCCACCTCCATCACATAGTGCAAATCAGCACTTCCGTCTTCATCGGGAGGTGTGCCAACTGCACTAAAAAGTACTTCCACTTCGTTCAGACACTCTGTTAAATCGGTCGTAAAATGCAAACGTCCGGCTTGTTGATTACGATGGACCATCTCTTCCAAACCTGGTTCATAGATTGGGATAACACCGTTTTTCAAGTTGTCGATTTTCTTCGCATCAACATCAACGCAAAAAACCTCTGTACCCATCTCGGCAAAACAAGTACCAGTAACCAAACCGACATAACCGGTTCCTACAATTGCTATCTTCATAACTCAAATCGAATTGAACAGAGAAAACTATATAAAACAATACCATAGACACACAAATGTTCGTCACTCCCATTACGGGAATAACGATTCACGAAACAAAGATAATATAAACCGGCAGCAGAATCTTCAACTTTACTCAAAAGTAATGCCTAGTACAGTCCTTTTTCGCTATTTGTGGCAAAGATAAAGAAAAGAGAAGACGAAATCAATCACTCTTCTATTTTTTTATTGGCAAAGAATACCGCAACATCTAGAAAGGAAACTGTTAAAAACATGGGTTAAAGCAAATCCTTCTTTTATCAGTTTTTGTTTTTATCTCAAGGCTAGATAAGAGACTTGATCCAAGTTCTATTACTACATTAAATCGTAAGTACTATTTGGTTTCCGTCAAATAGTGTACTCCTAGTCTGTGTCAAAAATTTATGTTTCAATACTTGAAAATACATCCCGAATGAGTCTAAAAACTCATTCGAATGCACGAACAGTTTCATTCGAATAAAACCTTCAATGGATTCGAATGAAATGATTCTTTCATCCGAATAAAATTCGTGATACATTCGAATCAATTTTTAAACTTAACAATTTGTTTTATAGCATATTAAGCCATTTATGGCTATTTATTAGTACAAAAGAGCCTAGCTTGTCACAAAAAAGCTACACTATCAAAAGTCTATGTTTTTCAAAAAATATTCTCTTTTGTGCAGATATATTCAGCAATCTGCCAGGAAACTGGCTTTTGCTTTCTGAAATACGAATATTGGTAATTGACAAACATCTCTCATTTTTTTGTGGGTGCTAATTCAAAGGTTCTTTAGAGAAATATCAAAAATATATTCCCCGCATCAGCTAATAAAGAAAAAGTCAAAATTCAGCTTGCTATATGTCTCTTATTAATCTTTACTTCAACTTTACAACTGTATTTCAATTGAATACAATAAGTTTATAAAAGTTAATAATCCCGATTAAAAAATCATTGCTTTATTTCAGTAGTTCATATTTACACTAAAATAAAGTATATACTTTTAACATCATAAAGTATATAACTTTTTACCCAGATGCAATATCACAACCGCATCCTGCCCATAATGATCATTTTTATATGATAGCTTACAAGCATAAAAAATATATCCACAAACGAAATCAAAGGTAATATTTAAAAAAATGAGAAAAATGAAAGAAAAATAGCCAAAATGTAGTTATATTGTTTACAAAATTAATATATTTGCGACATAAGCGTATTTTATACGACTATACGGAAATCTGAATATCCATGAAAATTTATTAACACTTAGGGTACAGAATATTAATGAAAGATCTATTACGAGTGTTCGATTTTTATTATTGTTTAATTAAAATTTCAATTCAATGAAGAGAAGATTAGTCGAAATGATTTTTATGATGTCCTTATTGGGACAGCTATTGTTTGCGCAAGGAAAAAGCGTGTCGGGAATCGTCGTTTCTACTGACGATGGGCAGCCAATGATTGGTGTAGCCGTTATGGATAAGCAATCCATGCATGGTGTAATCACAAATGAAAAAGGAGAATTTACATTATCTGTTTCTCCAAAAGCGAAAGTCCTGCAAGTCTCTTATTTAGGATACAAAGCCAAAGAAGTTGGGATTACCGGGCGAGATCTGAAGGTAGAACTGGAACCGGACGTGGTATCTATTGATGAAGTGATGGTGGTTGCTTACGGTACAGGGAAGAAATCGACCTTTACCGGTTCGGCCACAGTAGTAAAAAAAGAATCTCTTGAGAAAATCAAAGCGTCGAATGTAACTCAAGCGTTGCAAGGACAAAGTAGTGGTGTACAAGTATTAAACAATTCCGGTGAGCCAGGTGCAGATGCCACAGTCATGATCCGTGGTATTGGTTCAATGAATGCATCCAGTTCTCCGTTATACGTAGTTGATGGAACAGCCTACGATGGCTATTTAAATTCTATCAATCCGAATGATATTGAGACAATGACTATTCTAAAAGATGCTTCGGCTACAGCTCTATATGGATCTCGTGCAGCAAATGGCGTTGTAATGATCACTACTCGAAAAGGAGCCAGTGAAAAAGGACAAATCAATTTTCGTTCAACCTGGGGCTTCTCTTCATTGGCTGTAGACCTTCCAAGACAACTCACTCCAGACGAATTTTCTATGCTT
>JALNVG010000213.1 GCA_023227685.1 Bacteroidaceae bacterium | reverse complement strand
ATTTGAGTATGGCTGGAAAGACGAAATACAAAGTTTTTCGCAGACATATGACAATTTGGATTTGGATGCATCTGTGTTATTGATGGAATTCTACGGCTTTATTGATGCCAAGAATGAATATTACATAAAAACGGTAAATACGATTTATGAAAAGTTGAGTTATAAAGGGTTATTGTTTCGTTATCGCAATCATGATGATTTTGGTATACCTTCTTCTTCTTTTACCGTTTGTTCTTTTTGGATGGTAAGGGCGCTGTATGTGATTGGAAGAAAAGAAGATGCGCAATCTCTTTTTGAGCGTTTATTGAGCTATTCAAATCATTTGAAGTTGTTCAGCGAAGATATTGATTTTGATACAAAAGCCTTGTTGGGTAATTTTCCGCAGGCCTACTCGCATTTGGCTTTGATTGATACGGCATTGCTTTTTACCGAAGAGAAAGACGTTAATCGTTTCCTTCAGCCGTAGTAATAAATTGTGTAAGAAAAGGACTAACATCTTCTTGCAGAGGAATATTAAATTTGGCCAAATCGGATTGGTCACCTACCTTTATTGTAATAGCTGTGCTCGGCAGAACACGAAACATATCTTCATCGGTTACATCATCACCTATGCAAAGAATGAAATCGTAAGTTGAATCGGCTATCAGTTCTTTGATACCGGATGACTTTGAATATAGAGATGATTTAATTTCTATAATTTTGTTTCCTCGCATGATTTGCAGTCCCAATCGGCTGCACGGAGAAATTAGTGCATTGATAAGTTGCTGTTCGCGTAATGTGGCTAACCAAGAATCTACACATCGGTAGTGCCATACCAATGCGGTTTCTTTCTTTTCTATATGTGAGCCAGGAGTTTTGTCTGCATATGTCTGTAGAATATCAATTATTTCTTTGTCCCATGTTCCATTAATGACACGTTCATGCCAAACATTATTCTTTTTATAGGCTGCCCCGTGTTCCGCTTCCATATCAATCTGAAGAGGACCAAACCACTCTTCCAGGTTTTTTCGGTCACGTCCGCTACTTAACAAGAGTTCGTTTCGTTTGTCTTCGTTAAAGGCTTTGAGTAAGTCCAATATTTTTTTGCGCGGGTAGGCGTCTTCGGGCTTATTATAAAAGGCAGAAAGTGTGCCGTCGTAATCAAATAATATTAGTCTATGATCAGCTTTTTTATAAGCTTTTTTAATTTCGCTGATAATTTTGGCGTTTATTATTTTTTCATTGATATGTTTGTTAAGCTTATTGATGTTCATTAGTTCTTTAATAATTGTCGATGCCCATTGTTTTACATCATGTTTTTTTATAATTTTTTGCATTTCGTGTAATCGACGTAATTGTTCTTCTTCGGGCATCTGTAAGGCTTGAACTATTGATTCTTCTATTTGGTTAATGTCATTAGGATTAATGATGATTGCTTCACTTAATTCAATTGCCGCACCAGCCATTTCACTGAGTATCAATACACCTGGATTATCGCGCTTTGCTGCTAAATATTCTTTGGAAACCAGATTCATGCCGTCTCTTAACGGAGTGATTAGCCCGATGTCTGCTCTGTGGTAAAGTGCGGTGAGTTCTTCAAACGGAAGGCTATGGTAAAAGTAGTGGATGGGTGTCCAGTTGATCGTTGAATAAACGCCGTTAATTGAACTAATAGACTCATCAATCTGCTTTTTTAATTGTGCATAACGTATTACTTTGTCTCTGGACGGTACGGTGACCATGATCATCGATACTTTATCGTGATATTCGGGATGATGTTTTAGAAATTGTGCAAATCCCTTGATTCTGTGAATAATGCCTTTGCTATAGTCTAGTCTGTCTACAGAAAGAATGAGTTTCCGTTTCCCGTAGTTTTGGCACAACTCCTTATTTATTTTTTTTGCAATAGCTGTTTTGGGGGCATCATTATATTTTTTATAGTTAATACCCATAGGGAATGCGTTAACATAAACCTTTCTCTTGGCCAGAGTTATTTGATCAAGGTTGGATTTATAATGCAATACTCGTTCGACGGCACTGATGAAATGACGCATATAATCGTATGTGTGAAAACCGATGAGGTCAGATCCTAAAAGCCCTTCCAGTAATTCTGCTCGTTCGGGAAGTACTCGAAACATTTCGTAAGAAGGAAATGGTACATGATGAAAGTAGGCGATACTGATATCTGGCATTTTATCTCTAAGCAATTTTGGTACCAGCATTAGTTGATAATCCTGTACCCAGACTATATCTCCTGGCTTTATTAATTTCAGTGTGTTTGAAGCAAATAAATTATTTACTTCTTTATAGGTCTCCCAATAGCGGTTATTGTATTCAACGAAAGAATAAAAATAATGCAATAAAGGCCAAAGAGTGCTGTTACTGTATCCTTCATAATAATAATTGATTTGTTTGGTAGATAAGAAAACCGGATGGTAATTTTGACTTTCCAGCTTTTGTATAATAGAATTTTTTTCTTTGTTATTGTCTACATTCATTCCAGGCCATCCTATCCAATGTTTTTCCATTTTTGTTCGTAAAGAATTAAGTCCGGTAGCTAGTCCTCCTGCACTCTTTTGAAATTGTATGGTGCCCTTTTTATCACGAAAAATATTAATAGGGAGCCGGTTAGATATTATAAATAATTTCATATGTTGCAACAGTGTTTGTGTATTTAATCTGCAATATACGATTTTTTTTGAAAAAGGCTTATGAAATATAAATAAATTTGGTTCTATTTATGAAAACTAAATTGAATAAGATTGTATATTTATTTTAATGCAGGGTTGAAAACTAGTTGTTGGCTTTGCGTATAGCGTTGGGTATCAGTTGTACAAGAAAAAGCGAAACGATAGCCAAGAATACACCGATTAGGAATGGTATCTGATAATCGATAATCCAAAGTAGACCGCCGATAACCGGTATAAAGACTGCTGCAATATGGTTAATGGCGAAGCCTGCGGCCATGGATGGTGCGATGTCTGTCTTGTCTCCGATTTTTTGGAAGAAGGTATTGATGCTGATAGAACAACTGAAAAACAAGTTATCAACAATGTATAGTGCAGCTATGATCCATGCGTTTTGAACAAAGCTGTAGCCCAAAAATACGATGATCATAAAACTATATTCCAAAGTAAGTACGGTGCGTTCGCCATATCTATTAATGCCTTTGCCTATGTATGGGGCAGTGAAATAGATGATAATATTATTAAAGATAAATAATAAGGTAATCATCATGACGGAAAAATGATATTTTTCAACCAACATAAAGATTGCAAAGACTACAAAGACTTGGCGTCGGGCTCCACTCAGAAGATTAAGAGCATAGAATAGCCAATATTTTTTTTTCACGACGATATGGCTTTTTTGGATAGGCAGGCTTCTGTCTACCGAACTAAGGAATAAAGCTATTATGCTAAGAATTATGACTGCAGTACCTAATAAAACGAAGTTCCATTTCAAATTAAGAAATCGGCTTGTGATGAGAATGAGAATTCCTACTCCGATATTAGTTATGGCTTTCCAACTTTGTTGTTTGCCTAAGATGATAGGTGATTGTTGGGATGAGAAATATTGGAGTGTAAGAGACTTATTGGTGGTCTCAAAATAATGAAATCCGGTAGAAAAAAGAAATGTAGTGAAAATTATGCCGAGATATGTAGGAAAGAAACCGGTCAGCATCACCCCAAGTCCTGTCAGCATTACCGAATAGATGGATAATTTATGTTCTTTAAAAATGAGAAGTAGATAAACAACCAGAAATGTGAGAAAACCGGGTATCTCTCTAAATGATTGGATAACGCCGACCTGAAAACCATTTATGCCAACTTGGTCAACAGCAAAATTATTAAATAAGGTACGCCAACCTTGCAAGCCCATGGTAGCAGCGATGATGAGCAACAATAAGAAATTATACATTTTCCTTTGTTGCGGAGATTGAAAATCTTTCATTGTTCTTTGTTTATTCGGCGGCAAAATTACAGATTAATTTTTTATTTCCGGTTGAGAAAAAACAATATATACTATATAAAAAACAAATATTCATATAAAAAGTCATTGCTATATGTTTTCTTTGTATTATCTTTTACAATTTAAAATCAATAATAAATAACAATGAAAAATAAGTCTGTATTACTTTTATTTTTTCTTCTTATATTTTCTTCATTTAAGGCTGACAAGTCTACTATTACTGTCTTTATGATTGGCGACTCTACGATGGCAAATAAAGATATTTCCGGTGGCAATCCGGAAAGAGGATGGGGTATGGTTCTTCCCGGATTTTTCACCGAAGATGTGCAGGTTAAGAATTATGCCCGCAACGGTCGTAGTTCAAAGAGCTTTAT
>JALNVG010000212.1 GCA_023227685.1 Bacteroidaceae bacterium | reverse complement strand
TAACAGCGTTTACAGAATTTGGTACAACAAACGGATTACGATCATTATAGGTTGTCTGTTTAGCATTACCTGTAAAATAACAAATATCCTTCGTACGAGAATACATCACACCACCATGACGAAAGTCAAAATCAACGGCCAAACTTACGCTCTTATATTTCAAAGTGGTTGAAAGTCCCATTTCATAATCATAATTCATATTGCCACACTCACCAAAACTAGAAGCAGCAACAGGCAAACCATCAGCAGCACCAACAACAATATGTCCCTCAGGATCATGTTGAGCAACTTCAGCCTTGAAAACGCCTACCGGCTTACCGGTAATGGCATACATTGATGTACCGCCAGAAAGGCCTTCAAGTAAAGCGATTCCCCCTAGTTCTTTAGGAAGACTGATAACCTTACTGCTGTTTTTTGTAAAATTACATGATACATCCCAACTAAAATCATTGGTAACAATAGGCTTAACAGACAATAATAATTCAACACCACGATTGCGGATTTTACCCAAGTTAATATTCTGAGCTGTGTAACCACTTGCCGGATCCATATCTAAACTAAAAATTTGCTTATCAGAATTTCTATTGTAATAAGATGCATCTAAACTAATACGACCTTTGAAAAAAGCTACATTAAGACCAGCTTCATACTCTGTTGTAATTTCCGGACTTAAATTATTATTACCTAATGTATTACCTAAAGTAAATGCATTAACCCCCTTCAAAGGAAAAGTTAAAGAGCCAAAGCCACCACTTGCAGAAGACGTTAAATAATAAGGATCAATCATGTAGGGTTCTGCATCATTACCTGTTTGCCCGTAAGCTACACGGACTTTTGCAAAAGACAAAACACTCTTTAAATCTTCGGGGAATAACTCACTAGCAACAAAACTTGCTGTCACACCAGGATAAAAAAATGAACGATTATCTTTAGGCAAAGTAGAAGACCAGTCATTACGAGCCGTACCTGTCAAATATAACATATCTTTCCATGATAAATCTATCTGACCAAAAAAACCATATAATCTACGACGAGAGGATTTCTCTTTAACTACTGGTGTAGAGGCAGAATTACTCAAATTATACCAAGTAGGAATATCCAAATTAGTTACATAAGAATCAAGATTGGAATATTTACGTTCATTATAATTAAAACCACCTAATACACTAATATCAAAATCAGAAACTTTCTTATTAAAAGTCAACAATATATCCTGGTTTATTTGACGACGACGAGTCATTTCAACTTCCGCCTTACCTTGATTACCTTTTAAAGCATCATTCCAATTTGGAGTATTAGGATAAAGAGCCTCCAAATTAGGAGTACCTAAATGACGTTCACTATTAGTTGCATCCAGACCGATACGATAAGTAGCCTTGAAATATTTCAAGAAAGCATATTCTGCTTCAAACTTTCCGTAAATTTTCTCAGCTTTATATGTATTCTTATTATTTTTCAAAACGAAATAAGGATTAGTTACACCATAAGGGGTAAAATAATAACCAGGAGTATTAAATGGATCTGATAAATCTTTCAGACCAACAATACTAACATCACGAGGTATTTGATATAAGGAATTGATCATTGTCATCCCTTGACCTGTTGTAGAAAATCCGTTTCGTTGTGAAGCATAATTTACAGCAGTTGATAACTTTAAGTTACCTACTTTCTGACTAGCACGAACAGAAAAGGTATATTTATCAAAAGTATCTGCAGAAGTAGGTAACATACCATCATTGGATATTTGAGAAAAAGATACAAAATAAGTACTATTATCTGTTGCGCCATTCAATGATATGCTATTATTATAACGAACACCGGTATCAAAGAAATCTTTAACATTATCTTTTATAGGAACATATGATTTTAATTTTTGAGAATTATCATATACATTTCCCCAAAGTTGCTTTGAACCATCAAAACGAGGTCCCCAAGAACCATTTTCCAGCATTGTTTTGTTACCACTCCAACCCATACCGAATTCATTCTGCATTTCAGGCAGACGCAATACATTCTGGAACTCTACACCTCCATTATACTCTATGCCAAGGCCTTGACCATGTTTCTTTCCGATTTTAGTTGTAATCAAAATCACACCATTAGCAGCACGGCTACCATAAAGAGCTGTAGCAGCAGCACCCTTCAATACTGTCATACTAGCTACATCATCAGGATTAACCATACTGGCACCACTACCAAAATCATAACCATTATTAAGGCCATCGTCGGTATACACAGCATTATTGCTCATCGGAACACCATCAATAACATACAAAGGCTGATTGGAACCAGACAAAGAACTCACGCCGCGTATAATAACAGAATTTGAAGCTCCGGGATCTGAAGAAGAACTCGAAATTTCAACACCTGCTATCTGACCTGAAAGGCTTGACATAAGATCAGACGAACGAGTATCTGAAATTTTATCTCCATTTACTGTCGTAGCAGCATAGCCTAAAGCTTTCTCTGATTTTTTAATACCCATAGCCGTAACTACAACTTCGTCCAAACTTTTTGCACTAGCCTCCAAAATTAGATGCATAAGGCCTGATTTTATGGTAACATTTTGTGTAGCCATACCAACGAAAGAAATGCGTAAGGTTTTATGTCCCATAGGAACATTTGGCAAAATGAATTTACCATCAACATTCGTAATAGTACCAATATTACTACCTACGACTAAGACTGTGGCACCCACTACAGGCTCCCCATCATCCGAAGAAACAACCACTCCTGTTACCCTTTGATTTTGAGCCGTTGCCAAACCTATACCTATAAATAGGCAGGTCAATAACATCATTAATTTCTTTTTCATAAATACTCTCTTAACATTAAACTACAAAATAAAACTCTCTTTTAATTTTCAAGATGCAAAGTTATTAATAAAATTAGCATAAACAACATTTTAATTAAAAATCTCTCATTTATATTTCATTTTGATGTATTTTATTACTCTAAATCAATTAAACAGTGAGTATAATATGCATAAAAGTTCTTTTTAAGTTTTATTTTTATAATTCGGTAAATACCTAAATGATACTAATTACAAAATAAAAAAAATATTTTGTAAATAAAAAGACAATATAACGATTAAAATGAAATAAATAGACTTTCAGAATCATCAACCATGTGTAAAAGATATCATCAAAAATTATTAATTCTAAATAAAGCATTTATAATTAATATAAAATCACTTTATTTTGCAATAATAGTATAATCATTTCTTTCATATTTCAGGCTTTAAACTCGTCTATTTCCCCTATAAACCAACTGGTAAAGTTTTCACGAACTTTTTTTTTAAAATCATTTCGTTAAGTTCTTCCCTGAATTCCCATTTATTCTACTTATCTTTGCAAAAAATCAAAATTGATACAATATAATGGACAAAATATTTGACTATTCACTAGTTCCTTATGGATTTGGTATGTGTGCATCAGCCGATTGTTCTAAAACAGCCACCTGTCTGCGCCACATAGCTTTGGAACATGCATCTGCAGAAGATTCTTTTCTGCCTACGCTGACTCCCAATAAGTTGAAAGCCATGAAGGGTAAATGTGAATATTATTGTCCAGACAAAAAGATGCGCTATGCCAAAGGCTTTATACGAACGGCGAAATCTTTGACCGTTGGGGTTTCCTATACCTTCCGATGCCGACTTATTTCTTACTTCGGGCGTAAAAACTACTATCTTGCACGTAGAGGTGAGCGGCCGATAAAACCGGTCGAACAACAATATATCATCCGGATAGCCAAAGAACTAAACCTTCAGCTTGATGATTATTTTGACGATTACGTGGATGGATATAATTGGGGAGACGATAAATAGACCATTGCCGTTCCTCTTTTTATATTATGAAACTGTAATTTCCTCACATGGAAACGCTCGTTTCCTTTCTTAGAAACACTCGTTTCCTACATAGGAAACTCCCGTTCCTTTAATAGAAACGAACGTGACTCATAATGTAAATGCGTTTTCTTTTATAATTCTTTAAAATAAAAAGGTGCGTCAAAAAAAACTTTGACACGCCCTCTTTTCGTATATTTAAAACATTTCTTTTATTAAAAATAAACAGCTATTCCTTTTACCACATTACTTCAGGAATAAATCTTGTTACAGTATTGCGCAAAGCACTCAGCGTAATCGGCTTAACCAATACATCGGTAGCACCGACATTCATTGCCTCTTCCCTATCCAAAGCAAAAGCATACGCTGTCTGCACAACTATAGGAATATCCTTATCGCAATCACGAATAATTTTCGTTGCCTCTAATCCATTCATGAAAGGCATTTTAATATCCATGAGAATTAATCGAGCCTCTTTACCATGCACATTGTATAAATCAAC
>JALNVG010000211.1 GCA_023227685.1 Bacteroidaceae bacterium | reverse complement strand
TTCAAGCTATGACGGATCAAATTACATATTGAAAGATGGCGTGCCCACAAACGGCATGTTGGGTGGTCGTATCGGTGTACGTCCGGGTACGATTAAATTTAAAGACTTGGATGGAGACGGAGCAATCACCGATGCAGACCGTACCGTTATCGGTAAAACAAATCCGAAGTTCACCGGCGGATTCGGATTGAACGGCGGTTATAAAGGTTTTGACATCTCTATCCTCTTTAACTTCGTTTACGGCAACAAGATTTACAATGCTAACAAAATAGCATCTTCACAGTCATACCGCACAAGTTATCCGAATATGCTTGGATTCATGAATTCAAACAACCGTTACACTTATCTTGACCAGGCAACAGGAACAATTGTAACTGATCTGGCCACTTTAAAGGCCATGAATGAAGGCAAAAATGCAAAGAAATATTGGTCACCGTGGTCATTTGGCAATGCTGTCGTCATGCCGCATTCATGGGCTATAGAAGACGGCTCTTTTTTACGTCTGCAAAACGTCACACTGGGCTACACCCTACCTGCAAAGTTTACAAAGAAATTTATGTGCAGCAGATTTCGCGTTTATTGCACACTCAACGATGTATTCTGCCTGACCGGCTATTCCGGCTACGATCCTGAAGTAAGTTCCAGCATCAGAAGCAGCTCAGCTTCCGGTTTGACTCCGGGGGTAGACTATTCTTGCTATCCGAAGAGTTTCTCTTGGACAGCCGGTGTTAATATTACCTTCTAACAATCTAATTCATCAAATATGAAACTCAATAAATTAATTATAATAACAATGATGGCAGCAACAGTAGTCTACTCATCTTGCAGTGACTACCTCTCCACCAGTTCTGCCTCACAGTTCGATACCAATTATGTATTCTCAAATGAAACCGATGCCAAAAAGGTATTACTTGGTGTTTATGAACTTTTCTGCAAGGATCCATATACTTCACGCATGTCCAACACATGGGCGCAAAATACAGATGTGGAATTTTGCATGCCTTCAGCCAATCCCGACGGAAGTCGACGTGACGTCTGGTCATTGCAAGGAGGCTTACTTACAAGCTTTGGCGATGTTTATAAAGCTTGGTTGAACAATTATTATGCCGTTGATCGTGCCAATCAATGCATTGAAGGCATCAAAGGAAGTTCGGTAAAAAGTGACAATATGAATATGATGTTAGGCGAAGCTTATTGTCTGCTGGCTTACCGCTACTTCCTCCTATGCAACATCTGGGGCGATGTACCCTATTTTACCGCATCAGCCAAAGCCGGAATGAATTTGGACTTGCCAAAAACAGATAAGAACATCATCTATTCGCAAATGATTCAAAACCTCGTGAATTGTGAAGGCCACATGTACTTTTCTGATGAATATAGCGACGGCATTGAACGTATGAACCGTGATTTCGCTTTGGGCATGATATCTCGTCTAGCCATGTTTCGCGGCGGTTATGCCATGACTAAATCTGGTAAAATGCAACGTGCTGATGACTATCTGGATGTCAGTAGCAATGACAGTCTGGCTGTAACCTATACCTATAACGGCGAAACAAAAACAGCTCGCACTTACACAGAATATTACCAACTGGCCAAAGACTATTGTGAGAAATTGATTTCGCTCAAAGGCCGCAGCCTCAACAACAATTTCGCAGGCATCTTCAAAAATGAATGCAAACTAATCACCACCCCCAATGATGCGGTATTATATGAAGTAGCTTTCACGGCAGGCAACGGCGGTGATGTAGGTTGGTGCATCGGCACTTCCGTAACAAATAGTTCAAAAGGTACAACAACAACTCAAGTCAATCTCACACCTACTTATTATTGGTCTTTCGATGACCGTGACCTGCGTCGTGATGCCACTTGTTCAATTGTTTCATATTCGAATGATAATTACCAAGAAATAGGTTCAGTTACTTCTATTTCATGCGGTAAATGGAATCGTTTATGGCTAACAAACAATCCCGGTTCAAATTCCTCAAAGGGTACCGGAATTAACTGGCCGGTAATGCGTTACTCCGATGTCTTATTGATGTTGGCCGAAGCCGAAAACGAGCTAAACGGCCCCACCGATCTGGCTAAGGAACAGCTGAAGAAAGTTCGTACACGCGCCTTTGCTGCGGCCGATCAAGCCAAATGTGTTGACGCATACGTCAATAATCTAACAACAAAAGAAGATTTTTTCAATGCCATTGTTAATGAACGTGCTTGGGAGTTCGGCGGCGAATGTTTGCGAAAATTCGATCTGGTTCGTTGGAACATTTATGGTGAAAAAATCCTAGAGACAAGAGCTGAGCTCAATAATATAGGCAGGGCTTCACTCGGAGAAGATTCTTATGTGGACGCCACCCCAACAGATATTGCAGCTATTGACAGCTGTAAAAAATATGCTGATAATCTATATTATCGTCACACAAGCGATGGAAATATAGAATTCCTGAATACAAAATACGATCCTGATGAAACTCCGGTGGTCGTTGACGATGAAACAAAAATCGGTACACCCGGCTATGAAAATGCGTGGATGGAAAAAAGCTGGGGAAAATCAATGTACCAAAAAATAACCGATGTCAAAACTGGCGAAATCACTTATCAGAAAGCAAACATTACAACATATAGCTGGAGAGGTTTCACCGGAACAAGCAATGCCGATCCCGTGCCCTATTTGCTACCTATCTCAGCCACCACAATAGCCACCAGTGGAGTTCTGACTAATGATGGTTATGGATTAGTAACAACTTCTAATTAATATAACACATAAGATCATGAAAAATTTAAAATACATATTCTTTCTGATTTTCATTATAGGCACTACTATAATCAGTAGTTGTAGCGATGATGAGGATAGTTTGGGCACGGCCGACCGACTTTTCCGACCTATAGTTTCAGAATCTTCGGTTGGCGGCACATGGATTAGAATTAACTGGAGCAGATATACTGGAGTAAAAAGTTTCAAACTGGAAATTTCTACCGATTCATTTGCTACTATTGATTCTATTACCGTAGATACCATTTCATACACCTTTGAAAACCTGAATTATAGTACGGTTTACCAGATTCGCCTAAAATGCATCGGCGAAACCCAGGAATCAAATTATTATGTATGCAAGGACTATGAAACGTCCAAACTAGCTACAGACCTAACATCTCCAAAATCCAGTGACGAACTTGACACCCAAATCAAAGTAAATTGGAATAGCGATTGTGACTATGATTCTCTGGTAGTTTACAAAGAGAAAAAATACGTGGCCTCAGCTCACATCGGCTCTTATCCTATTACAGCAACTGATTTTAAAAATGGATACAAAATCTTCAAAAATCTGGATACAAATACGCTATACTATGTCATTGCTTATAAAAATGGCGCCTATGTAGGTGAAAATAAATACACTACCTGCGCGCCACAAATATTCTCCGGATATATTTGTGACCTCCGCAATTTAGATGATGAAGACTCATACACCGCCCTCAACCAAACATTAGCCGATTCTATCTATAATCTTGCTACTATAGCTGGTTATGAAAAAGTTACATTCATCTTATCGGGAGGAACACATTATCAATTATCAGGATTCCTTTTCAATATGAGTACAACCATTGTTACTGGATTAAGTTTCAGCGGTACAGCGACTTTGGATGTTAGTGGGAACTTTGATGTGGCTGCTGATGCTACTATCGGCACCATTTGTCTGAAAGACATCAATTTGTCCGACCATACTTCAAAACCAAAAAGTGCTTCGAACTTCGGCGGAACATATGTCTTTAACTTATCCAATAGCGGAGTATCGATCGATTCACTTAATCTTGAAAGTTGCAATATCCAATATAAACGTGGTCTGATTCGCATGAAGAGCCAACAAACCATAAAGAATGTAGTGGTGAACGATTGCATCATTGACTCCATCGGAAATTACGGTCTGGTGAACAATGCCAATGATAAAGCACGAATTGAAGACATCACAGTAACTAATTCTACCATATCTAATTGTGAAAAAATGTTTACTTGCGGAAAGGCTTTAGGCATTAATTCAATCTCCATAGCCAATTGTACTTTCTGTTATGCACCGGATAAATCGGGTAATTATATTCTGGATTATAGTGGCAATAGCTTAACCGCTATCACTATTAAGAACTCCATCTTCGGACCGGGAAAGACCTTGAGTGGCGATATTGTTTCCGTCAACGGATTCCGCTGCAATTCGGGCTACCAGATGACAGCGGATAAGAGCTATTGTACAAGTGATTTGTCATGGACTAACACTGAAGTAACAATAAATGGTTCAGCAGTTTCAGGTCCGCTCGATCTTGAGACATTGAGTAGTCCTGCATCTTCGGTATTTACCGATCCGGAC
>JALNVG010000210.1 GCA_023227685.1 Bacteroidaceae bacterium | reverse complement strand
TTAGGCATTTTGCCAGTATTACTATCAAGTCCAATAAGGAACCATCTGTTATTATACTGTTTAACAAAATATGGATGAATCATATAAACAATTACTTTATCAGAGTATGTTTTATATTCAATTTCCAAAGGTTGGTGATTAATTGTTGAATCTATAATACCGGATAAATACTCTAATCCTTTTAACTGCTCATTTTGACCAAAAGATACTACATTTTCCGAATTTGTTTTTACACCAAATCTACATTCAAGATTAGAGATTACCTCTTCCAGCCAAGCATTAGCTGGAATACCACGATATTTCCCTAACATTTCAATTGTAGAATGTAACTTTTGTAAATCCTCATCTGTCAATTCACTTTTGAAGATGGAAAAATTAGGATCTGAATAGCGATAGTAGCAACGTTTTCCGTCAAATTGCTCAGCAACAATTGGAGCGTCAAACATAAGTCGCTCTCTCATTTTTTGGATATCAACTCTCAGTTGACGTAACTGTATCCCTTTTCCTGTTTGATCTATTAGATTTTCATTTACTTCATCCAACAAATCGTCAATCGTATAATTTCGATGCTTGTTTTTAAAGCACCGGTCTAATACTCTGTATCGTAACAAGGCATTATTATTTACTGGCATCGCTATTCAGATTTAAGGATTAAACTTCAGTTTGTTCACGAAGCAGTTCTTTTACTTCTACTTCAAGAACTTTAGCTATTTTCATCAGCATTTCAAGACTTGGTTGCGTGGTATTCGTACACCATTTGGAAACCATAGCCTGATCCTTACCAAGTTGTTCTGCCAACCATTTATTGGTTCGCTTCTTTTCGGCTAATACGACTTTAAGTCGATTGATGTCTTTTCCCATAACTTATTCTTAATTGTATATGTGCAAAAATACCATTTTATTTCAGAAATCGTTGCTAGTTTTTCGATATTAACGCCAAAATCACTAAGAAATTGTCTAAAATGACAAATACTTGCCTGTTTAAGTGTAAAATTAGACTGAAAAACAAATTTATTATTTCTTCCATCTATGCAGATAGGTTGCACTGTTATATATTATCTTTGTATTAATAAATATAAAATTAATGAGTAAGACAAAAATTCCACCATCCGTAAAAAGGGAGCTATGGTTTAAAGCTCATGGCCGATGTGAGTTCAATGGCTGCAATAAACGATTGGATTTACATGGAGTTACATTTGAAAAATGTGACCTTTCTAATTGTGCACATATTATAGCTGATTCGTCCATGGGGCCAAGGGGTGACATCGAATTATCAGCATTATTAGCAAAAGATGAAAAAAATATCATGTTAATGTGTCCTGAGTGCCATAAATATATAGACCATGAAGGCAAAGATAAATATAGTGTTCCGCAATTAAAATTAATGAAGAAACAGCATGAAGATCGAATCGACATGTTGGCTAATATCTCACCTAATCTAAAAACCTTAGTCGTTCTCTATGGCGCAAACATAGGCTTTGATACACCTCGTATTGAAATCTGTGATGTTTATGATGCTATTATCCCCAATCGATATCCAGATCAAAATAAACCAATTTCTATAGATTTTAAAAATTCGAGCTTTTATGAATCGGATAATGATTACTGGGCTATTGAATCACGCCAAATTATCAAAAAGTGTAAAACAGATGTTTTTGAAAGATTGGAGTCAGAAAAAATACCGCACATATCTTTATTTGCTTTTGCACCACAACCTCTTTTAGTGAAACTCGGAACTATTCTTAATGATAAATATAATGTAGATGTATATCAAAAGCATAGAAACTCTAATAACTGGGTTTGGCAGAATGAAGTGGAGAGTAATCCAATCAGTATAATAATTCCTCCAGATACAAACAAAAATCCAGTTTTAGTCTTCGCATTGAGCTCAGACACAATAATTGGAAGAGTTCAGGAACGGTTTGGAGATAATGCTAGCATTTGGATTGTTACTTGTTCTAAGCCTAATAATGATATGCTCAAGTCTAAGAGCCAGATTGTAGATTTTCAGACTAAGGTGAGAGATTTAATGAATGCTATTGAAACTCAGACGAGTTTCGACAGTTTAAATATATTTATGGCTATGCCTATAGCGATGGCGGTAGAATTAGGTCGTCTGCGCATGGAAAAGGCAAATTTAAAGTGGGTCTTATATGATTATAAGCGTGAGTATGAAAATGATGTTAAATCAATAACGATAATTAATAACGAATGAAAATAAATTTATCGAAACAAGAAAGAGAGCAATTTATCAATATAATTGATGCTCTTGGTGAAAGTCTTGATATCAGCGAGACTCAGTATAACAACCTAGTGACCAGCTATAATGCAGTTGGAAACTATTTAGAGAGTGACCCTTTATTTGCTCCCTATCATCCTGTTGTTACACCTCAAGGCTCATTACGACTTGGGACAATCATCCAACCTATATCGGATGATGATGACTTAGATGTAGATTTAGTGTATAGACTTGCAGGAAAGCATCCAAATTGGACGCAAAAGAATATTAAAGATAAAGTTGGACAACGTTTAAACGATGGTGAAAGATATGCTTCAATGATTCAGAATAAAGAAGGCAGAAGATGTTGGACGTTATTATATCGAGACTCATCGGACAATCCAAAAGAAAAATATCATATGGATATATTACCCTCAGTAACAAATACAGGATATGATGAAAGATTAAAAAGAATGTTACAGTCAACATATTCTCAAGAAAATGCTAATGCTACAGCCATCCGTATTACAGATCGTAAAAATGAGCCATTATATGGTAACAGCATCATTATAAATGAATGGTTAAGAAGCAATCCTGACGGTTATGCTTTTTGGTTTGCTTCTCGTTGTAAGGTTTTTGAAAGTCGGGAAACATTTGTTCTAGCTAATGTTATTCCTATTGGTAGGTATAATAAGAAAAAATATCCGTTACAACGTATAGTTCAAATATTGAAACGTCATCGCGATTGGATGTTTGTTAATGACACAGAGGATAAACCTATATCCATAATAATTACGACACTAGCTGCTAGTGCCTATATGGGTGAGGCGAACATATTGGATAGTTTGCTTAATGTTGTACAAAGAATGGGAAATTTTATAGATCAGTCAACAGGTGTCTGTAAAATTTTGAATCCAGTAGATCCTTCAGAGAATTTTGCTGACAAGTGGATAGAAAAGCCACGAAAGAAAGAGAACTTTTTTAAATGGTTACGCCAAGTTGAACATGATTTAGAATCTATTGTAAACTCTAAAAACAATAATTGGCAAGGACTTATTGGGGAATCTTTTGGACATGCAGTTTCTCAACGAACCTGTAATACATATGCCCAAAAAATGAAAAATGCCATTGCTGCTGGAACAGTTTTAATTGGCTCTACTGGTACAATGGGTGCGGTTGGAAAGGTAGCTAATGGTGCTAATACTTTTTTCGGGAATGAAGGTTAGAAAATGGACTTATTCTGAGCAACTTGCTCATTTAAAATCCATGTATAAAGATTGTAAATCAAGCATGGATAATAGTGGGTTTGTTTGGACTTGTTCAATCAAACCCACTGAACTGAGTCAAACATACACTATAAAAATAACATATCACTTAAATCAATTCCCCAAGTGTTATGTTGTAAATCCTAAACCTTTAGCTTTGGCAGAAGGCGCAACGCGACTGCCTCATACTTACAATTCTAAGAGACAACAGCTGTGTCTTTTTTATCCTTCATTAAATGAATGGAATTCCACTATGTCCATTTCTAAAACAATAGTTCATTGGGCCGTGCAGTGGCTTTTTTACTATGAAATATGGCTATATACCGGCGTTTGGAATGGAGGTGGCCACGGAAATTGGGATGTCGATTTTAAGGACAAATATTAATCCATTTATATAAATCAATAATACTTGGAAAACCTATTGTGGCTTTATCATCATTTAGCTGCAAAGGTATATGTTCTGACTTTATCCTTTCAAGGTCGGAGTGTTCCACATTTCCAATGAAATCTCCAGCCACCTACGGGTAGTATTTCATTGGAAAACCATGCAAGAACAGCCATAACACCTTTTATCGCACCAAAATAATTAACAAGCCCCAAGTAGTTTAATTCTACGAAAGGGATTAAAAACATTTTGGATTATGGATATAGCATCAAAATTTGTGGATTGGGACGTACCTGAATTGGTGTCCCTACAGGAAAGTAAGGCGTATAAACTCCGTGAACGTCTGAACAAGGGCGAAAAACTCAATCGTGCCGAAAAGAATTGGCTGACTGAGGCTGTGAATAACAATGCTTTCTTCAAGCAGAGTGTGCCGGTATTGGGTTGGCGATTTTGTTTTGCCGATGCTTTGCGTCATTATTGGGTGAAACAAT
>JALNVG010000209.1 GCA_023227685.1 Bacteroidaceae bacterium | reverse complement strand
TGCGTACACCATCTTTGGTTTGATGAAAGTGATTATGCAAAACAGGGAAACAAAATAAAATGTAATCCTTCAATTAAGAAAGAATCGGATAGAGATGCTTTACGAAAAGGGGTGAACGATGACTTAATCGATATTATAGCTACCGACCATGCTCCGCATCTTTTATCAGAGAAACAGGGAAGCTGCTTGAAAGCGGCTTCCGGTCTTCCGCTTATTCAAAACTCATTGCTTATGATGCTCGAACTTGTAAAGCAAGGCGTTTTTACTTATGAGAAGGTGGTGGAAAAAATGGCGCATATGCCTGCCGATTTGTTTCATATAGACCGGCGAGGTTATATTCGTCCGGATTATTATGCTGATCTTGTTTTGGTTAACCCGAGTCGGATCTATACGGTTTCTAAAAAAAATATATTGTATAAGTGCGGTTGGTCTCCTTTTGAAGGATATACTTTTCATCACGTTGTTTTAAAAACATTGGTTAATGGTCAAATAGTATACGATCAAGGAAATATAAATGACTGCATTCGCGGTATGGAGATATATTATAGATGTTAAGTATGTTAAAGTGTTTTCGACAAATGTCGATATTCTTAAATATATGTTTTATAATATCTTTTTTTATTTGTTTCGTAATTTAAAAAACTCCATCTTTGCAGTCAGATAACCTAAACAATCTTTTTGCCTTATAGACTAATGCCAACATAACCAATAAAGGGGGTCCTTAGGACTTTCTTTATTGGTTTTGAAGTTAATACCCTGTCTCTTCTATTTTTATAGATAGTTCTTTAATCTCTTCATTTAGTTTCTTTTCAGGAGGGATAACATTAAAATTTTCCCAAAAGTTTTCATCATATGTAAAATGTGTTTCTGCAAATATGGTTCTTGTCGGCAATGTTTCATTGTGGGTGAATCGTGAAATGTCATGCGTATCTATTTTACATGTAACCATTTCGAACCACGTATGTAAAGGATATGAACTGAATAATTGTTTGCGTTTTTTTACTTTAAAATATAGATCGCCCCTAACGTGATTAATATAATACATGTTGTCCCATTGTTTGTACGACAAAGTGTATTCAACTTTTTGCAGCGTGATATTCAAATTCCTGCTTTTCTTTTCTACAAAGAGATTAGTCGCTTTGTCAACATATTTAGGGTTGATTTCGAAACTGGCTCTGACAAGAGCGTTATTTTCAGAATCTATATATAATTCACCGCGATATAAAGGTGCATCGACATTTTCTTTCTGTCCAAAAGATATAACATTGACTATCCGATTGTCAATTACAGTGATATCAGTTGATACATAGTTATATAAATTATTTACATCATCAGGATTTAGAAAATCAGGCATGGTTTTAATAACATCCAGCATTAAACTGGAATTGATGCCGGCTTTCATTTTTGTAATCACCGTATCTTTTTCCAATTGATTGCTTATGTTTCGCATTTTAAGCAATTTTACCTGGTCTGAATTGCCATTAATGAGATATGAAGATTTGTATATTTTGAAAATAGCTTCACTGAGACTAACAAATTTATCTTTTCTTTCAATGCCTTCTCTATAGAATGAAGTTAAGTATACAGGATCATGCGGGTAATTGATTCTGATGTTTTGTTGCATTTCTCTTAATAAGCGTATTGGATTCGCAATTCGTACAATAACTTCTTGCAAAGGAATAACTTTAGCTTCAAGTCCGATATTGCTTTTACGTCCGGCTATTAAAGAAGCGTTCATTTTTTCGGGGGTATATCCTAAATGAGAAAAAATAATTTTGGAAGATTGAAGCGAATCGGGAATGATTAATCGGAATTCACCGTTTGCATTGCTGACACTTCCTATGGATGTGTTTTGAACGTTGATCGTTCCTCCTTCTATGGGTTCTTTTGTCTGCTTGTCAACTAATGTCCCTTCAATGATAAAATGAGTTTTTTTCTTTTCAATAATTGTTGGTGCAGTGACCTTTTTGTGAGTTGCAGGCAATGTGATTAAAATATGGTTACCCACTTGGCTGACTTCCAATTTCGTATTGTCAACGATTAAGCGGATCGCTTCTTCTATCGTATAATTGCCTTTTTTTATAGTTGTTACTTTTTCATTGTCGATGATTTTGCTGTCGTAAATAAATAGCAGGCCGGTTATATCAGATACTTTTAGTAAAAGATGGTATACGGTATCTTTTGTTTTGGGTAGTTTGATGGTACGATCTGGCATAATGTTAATGTTACTTGCCGTTGTCATTGTTGGAAATAGTACCAATAATGACAAAAGCAGAAACGAAATGTAATATGCCAAAATCTTATTCATAAATTTTTATTTATTCAAAGATCGTGATAGTATTATCTTTCTTTACTGATTGTAAATTGAGTGCCATACAAATCAATTCCGCCATTGTTTCAGGCGTATCATTTGAAAAAGAAACCGTTAATATTCTGTTTTCTAATGATGGAATCGTTTGAATCTGCAAGTTTTGCGATTGCGAATTAATAACTCGAATAATATCTCCCAGTTTTTCGTCTTTGAAACGCATCCGTTCGGTATAGCGAACGAACTGTTCATTATCTTTTGTCTGACTCAATTGAAGGCTCTTGGCATGGAGTGTTACTGTTTCTCCTGCTTTCACATGTATTGCATTTTCTTCTCCTTGAATACAGACTTTTACTTCTCCGCGGCTGACAGACAATTCAAATGGCGATTTATTGTTGCTTTTTATATTGAAAGCGGTACCAATAACTGTGATATGAACTTTTTTTGTTTCAATCAGGAACGGTTTGGCTTTATTGTGAGCAACATTGAAATAGGCATTTCCGTCTAGCTTGACAATTCTTTTGTTTGTCGAGAAATGCTGTGGATATTGCAAGGAAGCTTTTTCTGCCAGATATACAATAGATCCGTCCTCCAGAGTAGTCACTAAAGAAAAAGAGGTTTCCTGATTTTTTACAAGCAAAAACTTTTGGTCTATAGCGTTATCGTTTTTGAAATGAATAGTAATGGATAATACTAACCCGAGAAGAATAACAGCCGCAGCAGCCAAACTCCATTGCCGTAGATAGAGGCGTTTGTGCGGCAGGCCTTTTCCTTCGGGAAGCCCGTCTTTTTCAATCCTTGCATAGATTTTATTCCATGCCATGTCTGTCTTTATTTGATAAATTTCTCTTTTCATCATCTGTTTTCATTATAATAATTCTCTATGTTTTTACGCAAAGCTTTTAAAGCTTTAGTCATTTCTGCCTCTACTGTTTTTATAGAGATAGAAAGGATATTTGCTATTTCAGCATATTTTTTACCTTCAAAACGTTGCATGTGAAAGATTTGCGCGCAGCGTCGGGGCAGTTTGTGAAGTGTATTTTCTATGACAATTTCGAGCTCCTTATATTCCATTTCGTCTTCCGGAGTGCTCTCATCTTCATTACTTGCATTTGCGAAAAGCTCATTATATCGTTGTTTTACCTCTTCATGTTCGCAATATTGTAATGATTGATTGCGTATAGCTCCATACAAATAGCTTTTGATGGAATAGTAAATCTGCAAGGTTTCCCTTTCTTTCCAAAAAACATAAAAAAGCTCTTGAACAATTTCCTCTGCGGCATCCATTTGACCGGTGATGCTAGCTGAATACAAACAAAGAGGAGTATAATAAAGGCGGAATACTTGTTCGAAGGCCTTTACGTCCCCCTCTTTGATATTTGTAATTATGGAGAAATCGTTTAGCATCAAGACTATTCTAAATTATTTTCTTTCCCAAAGGTAAGAGAATTTTAATTTATCTGAAAGAATATTCGTTATTTTTTATATTGTTTTTTAAGCTTATTAACTGCATTTTCTAAAGATTCTGTTGGTGCGATAATGTTGTATGATCCCCAGAAGTCTTCATCGATAAATGCGGAGACATTATCTGATAATGATTCAGTCGGCTTGAAAGAGGCTTTATAGGGTATAGGATTAATGTTCTCTTTCTTCTCATCTGTTACAACCATCTCTGAAATAATGGAATAGCTTGTTGAAAATAACTTGCGTTTCCAATCACATTTGAAATGAACCTCATTGCGTATATAACTTAGATATGTACGTCCTTCACGCTCTTTGTAATTTACCAGGAAAGAAACTTCCTGAGGTTTAAAAATCAGTTTATAAGGTTTCTTTTTTAGTATGGCCTGAGTGGCTTTATTACGATCGCTCAGATCAAGATTGAATTCAGCTCGTGTAAATGAAAGATGCTCTTTGTCAATATATAGCTTTCCATAATACAAGGCATAAGGAAGTATGGCTTGCGGCAGGAAGCTGATTACGTATTGCGGACGGTTATCAATGGTTGTCGATTCTTCCATTTTGAAGCTGTAATAGGATAGAGATTCTTCTTCCAAAAGAATTTC
>JALNVG010000208.1 GCA_023227685.1 Bacteroidaceae bacterium | reverse complement strand
TATTCGTAATATCCTGCCATTTCTCAAAAAAGGTTATTCTTTTGATAGAGCCGTGATTCTGGGAGGAGTAAAAAATGCCTTTGGCAATAGATGGGATCGTTTTCTTGATTTTCAAGAAGAAATAGAACATGCTGTAATCAGTATTTTGCGTGAAGACAATAAAGAAGGTGAAGCAATACTGAAAATCAAGAAATATTTATCAGCACCAGAGAATCATTACGGTTTTTTGGAAAATGATCCATACTTCTCGTATCTCTACCATCATAGTCAAGAAGTAAATATTTCAGCCGGATGCAGTGAACGTTTGCCTTTAGTCGAAAGTCTGCGAAATCCTATTGTACAGCAAAGTGTAAATGAAATGAGGCGATTGGTAAATAATATCATAAAAAACCTTAGGCACAAATATGGTGATGATTTTACATTTGATCGTATTCATGTAGAAATGGGGCGTGATTTACGTAATGGCAAAAAGAAACGAGAAGAACTTTCGCAACAGATTAAAAAGAATACGACTAAAAATGAGGAGGCAGTACGGAGGTTGAATGAGTATGGATTGCAACCTACACGAAATAATATTCAGAAATATCTGATGTGGAAAGAAATAGAAGAGAAAGCGGGAGTTGTTAGATGTCCGTATACAGGAAAAACCCTTTCAATCTCTTCGGTATTAGGTAGTGAGAACCTGATACAAATAGAACATATTATACCTTATAGTATAAGTCTTAATGATTCATTTGGCAACAAGACCCTTTGTGAAGCCAATTTCAATAGGGAAAAAGGTGAAAAAACGCCTTATGAATTTTACCAGTCCAATCCTTCTCCCGAATTGTGGGGCGTTGATAGTTGGGAAGCTGTTGAAGAGAGGGCATTTAAGTTGCTCCCTTACATCAAAGCCAAAACTTTTACTACTAAACGAGAGTTTGAGAAGTCTACCTTTATTGAACGGCAATTAAATGATAGCAGATATATAGCGAAGAAATCTGTAGAATTATTGTCACATATTTGTAAAGATGTAAGGGTTATGCCCGGGCAGCTCACGGCAGAGTTGAGGCATCTATGGGGATTAAATAACATTTTACAATCTACCGATGTTATTGATTGTGAAGTTCCCGATTTGAAAGATGATTTGATGTGTAATTGCTATGCAGTACGCAATGATGAAGGAAAAATTATTCGACTAGCTAAGGTAGAAAATGAGAGGCCAATGACTCTTTCCAATGAGATATTAATACCTGCAAATGTTTTTAAAAAGCAAGTAAAATCAAAATATTTTACATTAAATATAAATTTACCAGAAGACCAGTCTTTTGAAGATGGAGAATATTGGGCTAAATTTCAGGTTTCTGATGATATACGGATTTATCCGAAGTATATGGAACGTCCGTCTTCAGACGAAGATCACATTATTTTTAGAGGGCAGATTCAGAAAAAAATATTTTCTCATGATACAGTAGGAAAAGTTCATACCGAACAAGACGATGGTTCTTATTGGGCTACATTTTTGATAAAAGATAAAAAATTTATCGATACAGATATGCAGCGCGAAAAGCCAAAATCAAAACCTAATCAAATTTTACTTTTTGGGAGTATTGTAAACGGATTATTTAAATGCTATATTTATTCATGTCAAACAAATATTAATGATGGTAAGTATTGGCTATTGTTAGATATTGATCGTGATAATGTTGACTTTTTACGTTCTTCATATCCTCAACCGATGATAACAGAAAATCAAATTTGTATTACGGCAGAGATAAAGGATAACACTATAGAAACAGAAACCGATCTTAATTTTAATCCTCATGTTGAAAACCGGTCTGATGGCAAGTATTATGCGGTACTTACCATACTTAATGATCCGATATTATATCCGATAAAAGTATGCCCACCTAGTTTGTGTGAAAATGAGAAATTGGTAGAAGGTATGATTTGGATAGATAAATATACCGGTGAAATAAAGTTCGATCCCAAAAAGAACAGAGATGATCATAGACATCATGCGATTGATGCTATAACTATTGCGCTTACAAAACAATCTTTTTTACAGCGATTAAGCACTTATAATGCCGATTGCGGAGATAAGCTACGCGGTAAACTCAATACTACCGAGAAGTTTCCGGAACCTTGGGCTCATTTTAGAATGGATGTAAAAAAGGTTATTGATGGTATTTTAGTTTCAATAAGAAAATCAAATAAAACGTTAACAAAAAACAAGAAAGGATTTTCCGTAAGAGGACAATTACATAAAGAGAATGTTTTTGGTAAGCGTCAATCTCCCCTACAAAGTGAAACTTATCATAGACGAATTAAAATAACAGAATTAAAGGATATGAAACAAGTGGGAAAGATTGTAGATAAATCTATTTGTGAGTTAGTAAGAGCTCATCTTGTAGAAAAATATGGTCTCAAAGGTGAAGATGAAAAAATACCTGCTGATGCTTTCTTTAATGATGGAAAGTGGTTATTGTACCTACCTAATAAAAAAGGTGATCCGGTGCCTGTGAAGAAAGTAAGAATAGGTGAAAATCTAAGTAATGCAGTTCAATTGAAATTAAGTGTTAATCAGTATGTTAATCCTCGTAATAATCATCATGTTACAATATACGAAGATAATGAAGGAAACTTGCAAGAAGAGGTTGTTCAGTTTTGGACGGCTGTGCAAAATAAATTGGACGGCTTGAATATTTATCAATTACCTTCGGATGCCAGAAGAGTTATTTGCTATTTGGAAGTGAATGATATGTATTTGTTGGGTATGTCTGATGAAGAGTATTCTGATAATAAAAACAATTATCAATTTTTAAGCCAACATTTGTATCGTGTTCAAAAGCTATCTTCTATGTTTTATACCTTCAGGCATCATTTAGCTTCTACTTTGGATAATAAAAATGCAGAGGTCTATATTCAAAGTATGAAACGTTGGATTGAACTTAATCCAATTAAAGTGAGGATTAATGAAATGGGAAAAATAATACAGAAAGACAATGCTTAAGCGTTCAATTTATATCACTACACCCCAAAAGTTAAGATTGAAAAACAATCAACTTATTTTAACTTCTATGGAAACAGGAGAAATTAATTCCATCCCTATAGAAGATTTGGGCTTTGTGATATTAGAGCATCCGCAGATTAGTTTATCATTGCCTATGTTGTCAGCATTAAGTCATAATAATGTAGCTGTTATTTTCTGTGATGAGCAGCACATGCCGGATGCTATGTTGACGAGTTTGTCTAATAATAATCTCCAAAATGTAGTATTCAAGAACCAAATAAATGCGTCATTGCCGCTCAAAAAAAGGTTGTGGAAACAAACAATAGAAAGGAAAATCTTAAATCAATCTCGACTTTTAAAAAAATTAGAGATGCCTTATGAGGATATTTTTCTATTATCAAAAGATGTAAAAAGTGATGATATAACCAATAGAGAAGGCCAAGCAGCCCGTTTGTATTGGAAACGCCTAATGGGTGATCATTTTATTCGTGATCGTTTTGGTGATTATCCAAATGCATTATTAAATTATGGCTATATTTTGTTGAGAGCCGCCATGGCTCGTTCGTTGATCGGTTCCGGATTATTAGCAACATTGGGCATTCATCATCATAACAAATATAATGCTTTTTGCTTGGCGGATGATGTGATGGAACCGTATCGTCCATATGTGGATGAATTGGTTTATGAGATATGTCAAAAGTTTAAGCCTATTGATGAACTAAAAAAAGAACACAAAATGGAATTATTACAAATACTTACTACAGATGTGTTGATAGGAAAAAATAAACGTCCATTAATGGTTGCTTTGTCACAAACTACAGCTTCATTGACTGAATGTTATAGCGAAAAGAGTAAGGAAATTATTTATCCTAATTTTAAATGAAACTTATATGTAATGTCCCAAGATCGAATAAATTGTTATAAAATTATGTGGGTTTTTGTTTTTTTTGATTTACCGGTAACAACTCAAAAAGAGCGGAAAACGGCTACTTCTTTTAGATATAAATTATTAAAAGATGGCTTTTCTATGCTTCAATTTTCTGTCTACTTGAGACATTGCGCCAGTAAGGAAAGTGCAGATGTTCATGTGAAACGAGTTAAATCGTTTATCCCAGATATGGGGCACGTTAGTATTTTATTTATTACTGATAAACAGTATGGTGACATCTTAAATTTTTGTGGGAAAAAAGATAAGATATTAAAGGGTACTCCTAAACAATTGGAACTTTTTTAGTATTTTTGTCAATGAGATCTTTGAAATATTGTGAAAAAATAGTCAAATTACTTCCTTACAGAAATATATTCTTCATTTTAATAAAGCAAAAAATTGTTGAATACCCTTTGTGATGGGACTTTTCCGAATATAGGTTGTGATTTGATTTAACTTGGACTTATAAAATACC
>JALNVG010000207.1 GCA_023227685.1 Bacteroidaceae bacterium | reverse complement strand
ATTATGGATTTACTTTGTATATCAAAGTAAACTCATTCTAGGATTAAGAGGTTAATAAATAAATTAGACAACCAATATAAGGATTATAAATTAATTTAGTCAACCGGAAACAGGATAAGACAGGATAAGACAGCTACTAGAGGTTTTTCGATTTTATCCCACGCAAGCCACGCAACGCTTATAACTAACTATCAAATAACTACTTAAGTGCGTGGGATGGCTTTTTTCATCCCACGCAAAGCCACGCAAGCCACGCGCATCCCACGCGCTGAGAAGAACAAGAGTTATTTCACTAACAAGTAAAGATATTCAGATAACATCTCTAGTTGTCCGGATAACTCTAGTTGTTTTCTGAATTTCCAAACAATATAATTCCTGACAGTCGGTATCTATTTCTATTTTAGTAAGAAGTGATAAATTATGATTATTTTAGCCATTTTTGTTACGAATGACAATGTTTTTGCTATTTTTTTTGCGGATTTGTTTGCAAGAAAGAAAAATTGCTTTAACTTTGCAGCACGAAAAAAAAGATAAGTATTAAGAATATGTCTCATACAATAATTATAAGCCTAGCAATTTTGCATATTATTATTCTCGTGGTGGTCCCATCAAGAGTATGAGAAAGGTTTAGTGTATGAGTTTATATTGAAAAAATTATAAATTGGCCTTTCTCACTAACGTGAGAGAGGCTTTTTAATTATTACAAAGATATGAAAAAGCAATTACGAAGTTCGTTTAGCACTCAAGGTCGCCGTATGGCTGGTGCCCGTGCGTTATGGGTGGCTAATGGAATGAAAAAAGAGCAAATGGGAATGCCTATCATTGCCATTGCAAATTCGTTTTCACAATTTGTGCCCGGTCATGTGCATTTGCATGATATAGGTCAGAAAGTAAAAGAAGAAATAGAGAAGTTAGGCTGTTTTGCCGCAGAATTCAATACCATTGCCATTGACGACGGTATAGCAATGGGACACGATGGAATGCTTTATTCCCTACCTTCACGTGATATCATTGCCGATAGTGTGGAATATATGGTGAATGCCCATAAGGCTGATGCATTGGTGTGTATTAGTAATTGCGACAAGATAACTCCGGGTATGTTGATGGCTGCCATGCGGCTGAATATCCCTACGGTGTTTGTTTCGGGAGGTCCAATGGAGGCTGGTGAATGGAACGGGATGCATCTTGATTTGATTGATGCGATGATTAAATCCGGTGATGAATCGGTTAGTGATGCCGATGTAGCTAAGATAGAACAGCATGCCTGTCCCACTTGCGGTTCATGTTCGGGTATGTTTACCGCCAATTCGATGAATTGTTTAAATGAAGCTATCGGGTTAGCTCTTCCTGGCAATGGAACGGTAGTTGCTACTCATGAAAATCGTACCAAGTTATTTAAGGATGCTGCCCAATTAATTGTTGAAAATGCACTCAAATATTATAGAGATGGTGATGATAGTGTTTTGCCTCGCAATATTGCCAATCGTCAAGCTTTTCTTAATGCAATGTCTCTGGATATTGCCATGGGCGGATCAACAAATACGGTGCTTCACTTATTGGCCGTTGCTCATGAAGGAGAAGTGAATTTTACGATGGATGACATCGATACGCTTTCGCGCAAATGTCCTTGTTTGTGTAAAGTTGCTCCGAATACACAAAAATATCATATACAAGAAGTGAATCGTGCCGGAGGCGTTATGGCCATTATGGGTGAATTGTCGAAAGGCGGGTTGATTGATACCTCAGTGAAACGTATTGATGGCTTGACCTTGGGCGAAGCAATCAAAAAATATAATGTAGTAGGAGATAATATAGATAAAAAGGCTGTTCATCGATTCTTGAGTGCTCCCGGAGGGAAGTTTAATTTGGTGATGGGGTCGCAAAATCATTATTATCCCGACTTCGATACGGATAGGGCCAATGGTTGCATTCGTGATTTAGAGCACGCTTATAGTAAAGACGGAGGTTTGGCAGTATTAAAGGGTAATATAGCCAAAGACGGTTGCGTAATTAAAACAGCCGGTGTGGATGAGAGCATTTGGGTATTTAAAGGTACTGCTAAAGTGTTCGATTCTCAGGAAGCAGCTTGTGAAGGCATTCTTGGCGACAAAGTACAGAGTGGTGATGTTGTTGTTATTACCCATGAAGGACCTAAAGGAGGTCCGGGTATGCAGGAAATGCTTTATCCTACTTCTTATATCAAATCTCGTCACCTGGGCAAGACTTGCGCTTTGATCACAGATGGTCGTTTTAGTGGAGGAACATCCGGTTTGAGTATAGGACATATCTCTCCCGAAGCAGCTTCCGGTGGCAATATCGGTAAACTGGTGGACGGAGATATTATTGATATTAATATCCCTGAACGTTCAATCAATGTGGAATTGTCCGATGAAGAGCTTAATGCCCGCCCGATGACTCCCGTTACCCGCAAAAGAAATATACCGAAGAGCTTGAAAGCTTATGCCAGCATGGTTAGTTCTGCCGATAAGGGTGCAGTGCGGTTGATTGATTAAAGATATCGTTGCCTTTTGCTTGCCGGAAGGTGATAAATAGTAATTAAAAATTAATATGTCAATGTCTAAAGACTATATTTCCGGAGCCGAAATATTAATGCGTTCGCTAGAATACCATGGTGTTAAAACGATTTTCGGATATCCTGGGGGAACGATAATGCCGGTGTATGATGCTTTGTATGACTGGAATGAAAAAATAAATCATATATTGGTTCGTCATGAACAGGGTGCAATTCATGCTGCCCAGGGTTTTGCCAGAGTATCCGGTGAAGTGGGTGTTTGTTTAGTGACGAGTGGTCCCGGTGCAACAAATGGCATAACAGGTATCGCAGATGCCATGATGGACAGTACGCCTGTCATAATGATTGCAGGGCAAGTAGGTTCGCAATTTTTAGGAAGTGATGCTTTTCAAGAAGTTGATTTGGTTGGCATCACCCAACCGATTTCTAAATGGAGTTATCAAATACGGCGGGCTGAGGATGTAGCCTGGGCTGTGGCTCGTGCTTACTATATAGCAAAAAGTGGCCGTCCGGGACCTGTTGTTCTTGATTTTGCCAAGAATGCTCAAATCCAGAAAGCCGATTATGAACCGATGAAGTTGGATTTTATTCGCAGTTATGTTTCTGTTCCCGAGACGGATCCTGATTCCATACATAAAGCTGCCGATCTTATCAATCAGGCCAAACGCCCGTTAGTGTTGGTTGGTCAGGGCGTAGAGCTCGGAGGTGCCCAACAGGAGTTGCGTACTTTTCTTGAAACGGCCCAAATGCCTGCTGCCAGTACTTTGCTTGGCCTTTCTGTTATGCCATCCGATTATCCTTTAAATAAAGGTATGTTGGGCATGCATGGTAATCTCGGACCAAACATAAATACCAATAAATGTGATGTTCTGATATCCGTCGGCATGCGTTTTGATGATCGTGTCACTTCCAATTTGGCCACTTATGCCAAACAGGCTAAGGTGATTCATTTTGATATAGATCCGGCAGAGATTAATAAGAATATTGATGTTGACGTTGCTGTTCTGGGTGATTGTAAGCAGACGTTGGCACAGGTAACCAAGTTGTTAAAAAAGAATCACCATCAGGAATGGATTGACAGCTTTAAACAATACGAGAAAATGGAGAACGAAAAGGTTATCGAACCGGAACTTCATCCTTCATCAAAAATAATGACAATGGGCGAAGTGGTTCATGCCGTGAGTGAGGCTACTCATCATAAGGCAGTGCTGGTCACAGATGTTGGCCAGAACCAAATGATCGGTGCGCATTATTTTAAATTCTCCGAGCAGCGCAGTATTGTTACTTCAGGAGGTTTGGGCACGATGGGATTTGGTCTCCCTGCTGCTATTGGGGCCAGTTTTGCCCGTCCGGATAGTATCGTTTGTGCATTAGTGGGCGATGGCGGTTTGCAGATGACCATTCAAGAATTAGGTACGGTTATGGAGCAGAAAGTGCCGATCAAAATTATTTTGTTGAATAATAATTTTTTGGGCAACGTACGTCAATGGCAGGATATGTTTTTCGGTCATCGTTATTCTTTCACGAATATGATGAATCCTGATTATGAAAAGATAGCCGAAGGTTATGGCATTCCTTCAAAGCGGGTACTTACTCGTGAGGAATTAAAGGTAGCTATAGATGAAATGCTTGCTACGGATGGACCGTATTTGCTTGAGGCTTGTGTGGAGGAAGAAGAAAATGTGTTGCCGATGATACCTCCCGGAGCTTCGGTTGACCAGATGTTGTTGGAATTTAAAAAAGATTGAACATGGAAAAGATATTATATACGATAATTGTTCATTCCGAAAATTTTGCAGGAATGCTAAATCAAGTGACGGCAGTATTTACCCGTCAGCAGTTGAATATTGAGAGCTTGAATGT
>JALNVG010000206.1 GCA_023227685.1 Bacteroidaceae bacterium | reverse complement strand
TCAAAAATACAAATTTAATGGGAATATTTGTTATTTTCAGTCTTCTATTTTGTAAATTCTTCATTAAATCATACTTTTCAACTATTTTTGTGAATATAATAGAAATTTATGACGCAATATACGAAAGATGAAAAAAACTTGCTTCGCGTCCGGCGTTGTTTCGGACGAGGAGTGAAAGCGTATCATCTGATAGAGGATGGGGATAAAATCCTTATCGGTCTGTCGGGCGGTAAGGATTCACTTGCTTTGGTTGAACTGCTGGGGCGTCGGGCTAAACAGTTTAAGCCACAGTTTTCTGTTGTAGCTGTGCATGTGGTAATTGAAAATATTCCTTATCAAAGTGATACGGATTATTTGCGAGATTATTGCGAACAGTATGACGTTCCGTTTATTCGTTATGTTACTCGTTTCGAGATGGGAGCTGACTTTAGAAAATCGCCTTGTTTCTTATGCTCATGGAATCGCCGTAAGGCCCTGTTTACAGTGGCCAAAGAGCAGGGATGTAATAAAGTGGCATTGGCTCATCATATGGATGACATTCTTGAAACCTTACTGATGAATATGTGCCTTCAGGGCTCATTCAGTTCGATGCCGCCCAAAATGGTGATGGATAAGTTCGATATGACTCTTATTCGTCCGTTTTGTTTGGTGCATGAATCAGATTTGGAGCTGATGGCTACTATCCGCGGTTTCAAGAAACAGGATAAAAATTGTCCTTATGAAACACAGTCCGATCGTCACAAGATGAAAGACATTTTGCAGCAGATGTTGGAAATTAATCCTCATATCCGTTACAATCTTTGGAATAGTATGACGAATATTCAAAAAGAATATTTACCGAAGATATTTCTTAAGCGCTAAAAGTCTTAATTTCCTTCTTTCATGTATTTTTTCATGCCTTTTGTAAAGTAGGTAGCATATTTATTGTTTTTATCGGTATATATGAAGTAGGTGTTAATTTCGGGATGTTTTTTGATAAATATTTTTGCTTTATCAAGTCCCATTACCATGAATGAAGTGGCCAATGCGTCGGCGGTCATGCAGTCTTTGGCTACAACAGTGGACGAGAGGATGTTGTGTTGTACCGGATATCCAGTTTTCGGATCTATGGTATGGGCGAATTTTCTTCCTCCTTTGTAATAGAAGTTTCGATAATTGCCTGAAGTAGCGAGTGCTACATTCGAAAGTTTTAGAATCGTTTGTATCTCTTCATTGATGGAAAGCGAGTCATCTATCGGTTTGTTGATGCCGATGCGCCATAATTTATTTTGCGGGTTTTTGCCGCTTGTTACCAATTCTCCACCGATGTCAATCATATAATTCTTGATACCTTTTTCTTTCAGAAGATCAGCAATGACGTCTACTGAGTATCCTTTGGCTACGGCACTACAATCGAGTTTGATGCGTGGATCTTGTTTAATAATCTTTCCGTCCACCAGCTTTATCTTTTTATACCCGATGATTTGGCGTAAACTGTCAATAACGGCAGAATCCGGAAAAGTTTCGTGCTTGAATCCGAAGCCCCAAGCATTAACCAGAGGGGCTACCGTGATGTCGAATGCTCCATCTGTCTCTTGAGATATCTGCATGGAGCGGTTGAAGCATTTTTTGAAGAATGGATCTATCTTTACTTCTTTGTTTTGATTGATGAGGCTGATAGTTGATGTATCGTTAAACATAGACAAAGAACCATCAAATTGATTTAACCTGGCGGTTATCTCTTGTTTCAGATCGCCGTCATACTGATAAGTGATATCATAAACCGTACCGAAAATCAGTCCGTTGATTTTATTATAGGGTGCGGTGTCATTTCTTTTTATTAATATCCATACGGTAGCGATGATGAGGAAGGCCAACCACAAGAAACTTTTCTTTGATTTCATATTTTTGTCCGATTAATTAAAAAATAAATGTTCGATAAGTATTTTGGTGCCGATCAGTACGAGGATTATTCCTCCCCAGAATTCGGGACGTATTTTCTTTGATATTTTTTCTCCGAAATAAATGCCTCCCAGTAGTCCGATAATGGACACGGCAAATGAAACAAAGGCGATGACAGAGATGGGGTAGAGAATGGTCGAGAAGTGTTGATAGCCCATGCATGCTAATGAGATACCTATAGCCAAGGCATCGATACTTGTGGCAATGGCCATGAAAAATACGATTTTGAAGCTACATGGATTGATTCTCTTTCGTTTGTCTTCTTTTTTAAAAGATTCTATAATCATTTCTATTCCAATGAATAATAGAATGAAGAAAGCGATCCAATGGTCCACAGTGCGTAATAGATGGCTAAAAGAATTTATACCTACCCATCCCAATAGGGGCATGAGTCCTTGAAACAGGCCAAAGAAAAAAGCCATGGTCAAGATTGGTTTCCATTTGATTCTTTTTAAGATGACGCCGCTTGTGATGGAGACAGCAAAACAATCCATTGCCAAACTTAAAGCAATTAACCAGATTTCCAGATTTGTCATTATTGCCGATAAGTTTAAAAAGGTAGTTTGTAGATAAGTGAATAAGTTAAGCCTACACTGTGGGCTTGATATTTGCCATAACCGGGTACATACCACGGGTCTCCGTAATTACCTATTGATGCTGATATTTTATATTTCATCCGTAGAGACCAACCCATACAGAAATTCTTGTAAATCTTTGTTTTTACGCCAAAGACAAGCTCAAACCAGTGCATCGATGCTTTCATACCAGTATGGTTATAGGGTATACTGCCGCCCCAGATATCGTCTTTTTGCTCCGTATTATAAATGTATTCTTTCCATATCGGGTCGTAAAAGGATGCTTGAGTCACATCGTATTTAAAACTGGTGAACCCGTAACGCAGACCTACGTAGACAAAATTGTCTTGATCTTTTTTCTTGTGCATCGTGTTGTAATCTATCCCGATGCGGATATAAGGGGTAGGTGAGACTTTGTAATGTATTCCGGTATCATCTCCCCAGGTATTTGTTTTTCCCATACCGAGTTCGATGGTCGGGAAGAATTTGTTTTTTAAATTGGCTATAGCCCTTACTTCGCCACTGATGAAATCGCTGCCGAGAATATGACTTCCCAAACCGTATAAGTCGACTCCTACGTACATACCCTTATAAAAGGGTATAGTATCGGGGTTGACGAAAGGTACTTTTCTGGGCTGTTCTCTTTTAGGAACAGGCTTCGTATACGATTCTTGAGCTGCTAAAGGAGGGGCGATGCAGAACAGCAGTACTAAACTAACCGCGATACTTATAGAAAAGCTGTAGATTTTGTGTTCCATCTGTGTTGGCGTCAGTATTTTTTATTGCAACGGAATCCAATTGAAATTTTTGGGTTTTCCTTGTTGATTTACCTTTTTTTGCGGAAGTTATACTTTGTTCCATGGAATATCCGCAATCCATCGAAATGAAATAGGAAGCATTTTTATGAACAATATAAAGCGTATCCATTTCATTGTTTTTGGTTGAGTAATTGTATCTTAAAACAAAAATGGTTGTATCTTTTGTATATCGCAGAGGAAGCGATAGGCTAGTCACTTTGGTATCTTGGTTTAGAATGATGGAATCAGTTTCGAGTGCGGTGATGGTCAGAGTATCAATTGTGTCTTTTATAACTTCTTTGGTACTGGGATCAATGGTGTAGATATTGCAATACATCAAAGCTCGTCCGTCAAGTGAGCAATTACCTATTTCTGTGCATGAATTGCAGATCGATCCGATAAATACGGTAGCAAGTACGGCAATAACAAGCAGATGAATTATTTTTCTCATTTTGATTACGTTTAAATTTCTTTTTCTATCTGATAATTATTTCGCTCGGGAGCACTGCGTGAAACAATTTCTCCCAGAAATCCTGCGATAAATAGTTGTGTACCGATAATCATGGCAGTAAGTGACAAGTAGAAATAGGGAGAATCAGTGACCAGTCGATAGGGCAGCCCGTGTGTCATGGAGTATATCTTACCTCCTCCCACAATAATAACTGAAATCAAACCAAGGACAAACATCAGTGTACCGACGAGTCCAAAAAAATGCATTGGCTTTATGCCGAAAGCGGATAGAAACCAGAGGGTGAGTAAATCCAGATATCCGTTAATGAAGCGGCTGATGCCGAATTTTGATTTACCATATTTTCTTGCCCGGTGGTGAACGACTTTTTCTCCGATTTTGCAGAAACCTGCATTTTTGGCAATATATGGTATATAGCGGTGCATTTCACCATAAACCTCAATGTTTTTGATCACTTCATTGCGATAGGCTTTGAGTCCGCAATTAAAGTCGTGAAGGTTTTTGATGCCCGATACTTTACGTGCAGTGGCATTGAATAATTTGGTAGGCAGGGTTTTTGATATCGGATCGTATCTTTTCTTTTTCCATCCGGATACCAAGTCGTAACCTTCATCCTTAATCAT
>JALNVG010000205.1 GCA_023227685.1 Bacteroidaceae bacterium | reverse complement strand
TGCTCGCTCCATGTCGGAGGGTAGACCGCTAAAGTGATATGGCAACATATCACGTAGATAAATGACAGAACTTCATAGCAATATGAAAGACAGAACTCGGCTTATAGGCCAACTGCTTTTTTCTTTTAACTCCACCATTTACGATGAAAAAGAACATTACCAACATCTGGAGATTTATCACTTACGACATTTGGCGTATCACTGAAAATGAGGTAACAAAAACCACTTTTTCTATTTACACCATCATTAAGACCACGCTCTTGTGTGTGAACCACTTTACGACCAACAGGATAGGAAACAAAGCTTCCGCATTAACATACAGCACCCTACTGGCCATTGTTCCTATGATGGCTATTCTATTTGCCATTGCCCGTGGATTTGGATTTGACAACTTAATGGAATTGCAATTCCGTCATGGCATGGGAAGTAACAGAGAAACGTCCGGAGCCATTATAAACTTTGCCAATTCTTATCTGGAACATACGAAAAGCAGCGTTTTTATCGGCATCGGCTTAATCTTATTATTATGGACTGTATTAAATCTGGTGAGTAATATTGAAATAACATTCAATCAGATTTGGCAAATCAAGAAATCACGCAGTTTCTACAGAAAAATAACAGACTACTTCTCCATGTTCCTGCTATTGCCCGTACTCATTGTTCTTTCCGGAGGCCTCTCTATCTTCATGAGCACCGTTATTAATAAAACAGGAAGCTTTGTCTTAATGGCACCAATCATAAAATTTCTTATCAGAATGATACCTTTTGTACTGACTTGGATGATGTTTACGGGACTTTATATCTTCATGCCGAACACAAAAGTTAAGTTTAAAAACGCATTGATTTCCGGCGTTATTGCAGGCACAGCATATCAGTTTTTTCAATACCTATATATAAACGGACAAATCTGGGTATCCAACTATAATGCCATTTACGGAAGTTTTGCCGCATTGCCGTTATTATTGCTCTGGCTGCAATTATCATGGACCATTTGCCTTTTCGGTGTCGAGCTAACCTATGCCGGACAAAACATCCGCTACTTCAGCTTCGACAAAGACACAAAAAATATCAGCCGACGTTACCGGGATTTCATCTTTCTCGTTGTCATGTCCGCAATAGCCAAGCGTTTTACCCAAATTGATAAAAAGCCCTACACGGCATCAATGATTTCTGCAGAATTTCAGATACCTATACGACTGACTAACCAGATACTATATGAATTACAAGATATTAATCTGATTCACGAAGTAGTGTCTGACGAAAAGAGCGAAGATATTATCTATCAACCTTCTATGGATGTTAATAAACTCAACGTAGCTGTTCTTTTCGACAAGCTTGACACCAACGGATCGGAAAACTTCAAAATAGACAAAGAAATAAAATTAAATGATGAATGGACAATGCTGAACAAACTACGTCAGGATTATTACGATAAAGCCAGCAAAGTACTTTTAAAAGATCTATCGTAAAAAGGCCGAACGGCTAATATTTATTATAAGAAATAACTTTCTCTTTAGGCTTGCGCAATTTCTTGCGTTTTGGTCTTGACGAATAACCTATAAGTATATCCAGCAACAAACGTTTGGACGCAGGGATACCTACAAGACGTTTTACTTCCTTTTCATCAAACCAACCCATAATACAAGAACCAAGTCCTTCGCTTTGGGCAGCCAAGGCTATATGTGCAGTCGTTATACCTATATCAATTAAGGGAAAGTATTTTCCTTTAATCTTACTTCCGAGAAAAGAAGTTAGATTAGCAGATTCTTCTACGATCAAAATATGAACCGGGGCTGATACGGCAAACTTATTCATCCCCAAACCTGCAGCAGCTTTTCCTACTTTCAAAGCAAGTTCTTTGTCATTAACAACAACAAATTTCCAAGGTTGAGCATTACATGCCGACGGTGCCAACCGGGCGGCCTCAAGTATGCGTTCCAACTTATCGGGTTCCACATCTCTATCTGCATCGTATGAACGATCACTCTGACGTGAAGTTACCAGCTTTAAGAAATCACTATCCAATAATTTGTTTTCTTCCATAGTCCATCAGTCATTAATATTTAAGATTTCAATCATATCCACCCATGCAAACGGATTTTTCAGCGATATTGAATCAAACGGCTGATATATTTTCCGATAATATCAAATTCCAAATTCACCACACTACCCTTCTTTATCTGATAAAAATTGGTATGCTCATAAGTATAAGGAATAATAGCTACTTGAAATGTATCTTCCGTAGGATTACAAACCGTCAGGCTAATGCCATTGACCGTTATCGAACCTTTATCAACAACAAGGTAACCACGTTTAGCCATTTCCTTATCAAAAACATATTTGAAAGTAAAGATCCAACTCCCTTCCGAATCTTCAACAGCAGTACAGGTAGCCGTTTCATCAACATGGCCCTGAACGAGATGTCCGTCGAGTCGCCCGTTCATCATCATACTACGCTCCACATTTACATGATCACCCACTTTCAACAAACCCAGATTGGAACAATCCAAGGTCTCTTTCATGGCGGTAACCGTATACGTATTATCGTCCTTGCTTACAACCGTAAGACAGACACCATTATGCGATATGCTTTGGTCGATTTTTAACTCGTTTACAAAAGAACATGTAAACGTAAAATTGATATTCTCCCGATCTTTAATTAATGCTACAAGCGTAGCAAATTCTTCAACTATACCTGAAAACATGATTTATATATTTTCTACAAATATATATTTAATCATTCACATAATCAAAAGATAACTATTAAAATAAAATAATAGATTTAACATGAGAATAAAAAAATGGGGCTTTTCGCAAAGCTCCATTTTCAGTTTTCAATAGGTATTAGTTTTTCTTAAGGTAAAAAGATTGTTTTCAGGATAACTCTGCAAAAATACAACTTTTTTTTTAGAACGACCAAACAAAAAAGCATGTCTTATAACATATTTTTGATATTTTGGTAAAATTTCCTAAAATTCATTGATCGCATCTTTGCTTAATTATAGTCGACAAATATAAATAATATTTTTAAACGACATACTTTTTTCTTCTTTATTATTCAAAATAATGCATCTTTTATAGAAAAAGGAATGATATACGCCTGTCCGTATAAAAAGGACCAATAATATTCAAAAGAATAATAGAAGAAATCCATTGCCATTGAATACTAAAAATATAATAAATATTATACTTATAGCCGTAAAGACAAAAAAATATTATAATTTTGCAAGTATTAAATGATTATTAAGAATATCAGTTTTATGACAGACATTAAAGACGAAGAATTTAGCGAAAAGAAAAGCCTTAACTTTATTGAACAAGAAGTAGAGAAAGACTTACGTGAAGGTAAAAATGGTGGAAGAATACAAACAAGATTTCCGCCGGAGCCCAATGGTTATCTTCACATCGGCCATGCAAAAGCAATTTGCATGGATTTTGGTATCGCCGCTAAATACGGAGGCGTATGCAATCTTCGTTTTGATGACACAAACCCCACTAAAGAAAACGTAGAATATATTGAAGCAATCAAAGAAGACATTCAATGGTTGGGTTATCATTGGAACAATATCTATTATGCTTCCGACTATTTTCAACAATTATGGGACTTTGCCGTTCAGCTTATCAAAGAAGGAAAAGCTTATATTGACGAGCAAACTTCGGAACAAATAGCCGAACAAAAAGGCACACCCACTCAATCCGGCACAGAAAGTCCGTATCGTAATCGCCCGATAGAAGAAAATCTATCCCTATTCAATAAAATGAATAGCGGAGAAATAGAAGAAGGAACGATGGTACTACGGGCCAAGATTGATATGAGCAATCCGAACATGCATTTCCGCGATCCTATTATATATAGAATCATCGCGCATCCGCATCCACACACCGGAACCAAATGGAAAGCTTATCCCATGTATGATTTTGCACACGGACAAAGTGATTACTTTGAAGGAGTCACACATTCGCTTTGCACGCTTGAATTTGTCGTTCACCGCCCATTATACAATCTATTCATCGACTGGTTGAAAGAAGGAAAAGATCTTGACGACAACCGTCCGCGCCAAACAGAATTCAACAAACTGAATCTCAGTTATACGTTAATGAGCAAACGTAATCTGCTTGCATTGGTACAAGCCGAACTCGTTAACGGTTGGGATGACCCACGAATGCCGACACTCTGCGGATTTCGCCGGCGCGGCTTCTCACCCGAATCCATACATAAGTTTATCGATAAAATAGGCTATACCACATACGATGCACTTAATGATATTGCCTTGCTCGAAAGTGTGTTACGTGAAGATCTTAATGCACGCGCCCTTCGAGTATCAGCCGTCATCAATCCGGTTAAGCTGATTATAACAAACTATCCTGAGGATAAAATCGAAAATCTGAAGGCAATCAATAATCC
>JALNVG010000204.1 GCA_023227685.1 Bacteroidaceae bacterium | reverse complement strand
TCATTGACAAATTTATCGCCTAATGAATTATTCCATTGTGCTACACGGTTGAATAAGCTAAACGAACCAACACATGAACTAAATAGCATTGTGCCGCAAAGTAGGGCAGTTGCTAATTTTAAATTGATTTTTTTCATACTGATAATTGATAATAATTAATTTATTAAGAAAAAATCTCAACTCTTATATGTGAGATCATTTTACAAAATTAATAATTTTCAGTTAATAAAGAGAAGAAAGAGTAAATAAAAACGATAAAAGAATAACTTTATTTAATGAAGTGAGGAAGTTTATCGTTTGTGCACCCTCAGGGGATCGAACCCTGGACCCACTGATTAAGAGTCAGTTGCTCTACCAACTGAGCTAAGAGTGCTTGAATATTGGTATGTTTGCTGCTAAAAGTGCACCCTCAGGGGATCGAACCCTGGACCCACTGATTAAGAGTCAGTTGCTCTACCAACTGAGCTAAGAGTGCTTTATACTTTTGATTGCGGTTGCAAAAGTATATTTTTTATTTTATTCAGCCAAACATTATCTTGCTTTTTTTATATATATAAATATTATTTAGTGTGATCATCTTCAAAAGATAAAGAGTGATGATGGTGTAGTTCGTTTTAAGGCAAATAGTTGTACATCTTTTCCCACGATAATTCCCTTTTCGGTTAATTTTTCTTCAACAGTTTTGTAAGCCAGTTGCGGGAGGTTATTTTCCTTACTCAAATGGCATAGCCAGATATATTGTAGGTGGCTATCGTAATTGTCTGCCAGGAATTGAGCGGTTTCGGTGTTGCTCAAGTGCCCCTTGTCGCTGATTATACGGTCTTTAAGATATTTCGGATAATTGCCGGTGCAAAGCATTTCTTCGTCATAGTTAGATTCCATAATGAGGTAATTGGCTTTACGGATATATTTGGCCGCAGTAGGAGTAATTGTGCCCAAATCGGTGAGGAATGAGAATACTTTGCCGTCGATTTGAAAACAATAGCCTACGTTGTCTGTTCCGTCGTGGGAGACTTCAAAGGATTCAACATTAAAATCTTTGAAGATCATTGGCGTTTCTTTTTCTAAATAGCGTACGCACGAACATAATTTCGATTTTACGCAGTAGCTTTTATTGATGCCTTCATGTATTTTGGCTGTGGTATAAACAGGAATGCCCATTTTCTCTCCCAAGTATCCTACCGATTTAATGTGGTCTGAGTGATCATGGGTAATAAATACGGCATGGATATATTCCATTGGTATATTTACTTCTTTCAATCCCTTTTTTATATTCTTTATGTTGATGCCGGCATCAATTAATATTCCGTAAGTATCGGTGCCAAGATAAAAACTATTACCACTGCTCCCGCTTCCTAAACATATAAATTTTATTTCCATTCTGTTTTTTTATTGGTTTTATGATGTTTCTTGCTTAGTAACATTTCATAAACCGGGCACAAAGATACATAAATATAAGAACAATAACATGGAAGGATTTATATAAATATGTTAATTGTTTGGTTCTTGGTAGTTTGTTTAGTCTTAACTTCTATCTTTGCAATTATAATGGATAGTAATAAAAATAGATATGGTTATAGCTGTTGATTTCGATGGTACAATAGTTGAGCACAGATATCCGAAGATAGGCAAAGAGATTCCTTTTGCCGTTGAGACATTAAAAATGTTACAGAATGAACATCATCGTCTCATCTTGTGGAGCGTGCGCGATGGGCACTTACTCGATGATGCACTGGATTGGTGTCGCAAACGGGGTCTTGAATTTTATGCTGTTAATAAAGATTATCCGGAGGAAGATGTAGAACATCATGACTCTTTGCGCAAGCTCAAAGCCGATTTGTTTATTGATGACCGTAATTTGGGCGGATTGCCCGACTGGGGCGAGATTTATAAAATGATCAAGGAGCATAAGACATTTGCCGATATATATGCAGAGAGATATGAAAGTGCTGATTCGTTTGAGAATAAAAAGAAAAAGAAAAGATGGTTCTTCTGATCATTTTTATTAGTAGTCACCCATAAAAGGAAAAACCGCTATTCGGAATTTATATCCGTAATAGCGGTTCCTTTATTTAGCAATATCAATAATTAGAAATTAAAGAATTTCTTGGCATTGTTATAGCTTATGTCTTCAACCATTTGGTTTACGCGATCTATCTCGGAAATCGGAATTTCGCCATTCTCAACATCGTTGCCTAAGAGATTGCAGAGTGTACGGCGGAAATATTCGTGACGTGGATAGGAGAGGAATGAGCGTGAATCGGTGAGCATACCAACGAAGCGACTGAGTAATCCCAATAATGATAGGGCGTTCAGCTGTTCTTTCATGCCGTTTTGCTGGTCGAGGAACCACCACCCGGAGCCGAATTGTATTTTACCCGGCATACTTCCATCTTGAAAATTACCGATCATTGTTGCAATAACCTCATTGGCAGCCGGATTCAGATTATAAATAATAGTCTTTGTCAATTTGTCTTCACTGTTCAGATGATTGAAGAATTTAGACATCGCTTTGGCTGTAGAGAATTCACCGATAGAATCGAATCCTGTATCCGGACCAAGTTGTTTAAACATTTTTGTATTATTGTCGCGTATGGCGCCATAATGATATTGCTGAGCCCATCCGGAGGCGTGATCCATTTCGGCAAAGACAATCAACATGGCAGATTTGAACTTCAGAACTTCTTCATGAGTCAATTCCTTGCCACCGTATACCTTATTGAATATAGCTTTGATTTCAGCTTCCGTATAATCTTCGGCATAGAATTCTTCAATGCCGTGATCGGCTAGCTTACAGCCTTGTTCATTGAAAAAGTCGTGACGCTTTTGTAAGGCAGCTATCAAATCATCGAATCTGCTAATGTTTACTCCGCTCGCTTTAGAAAGCTTTTCGATGTAATTGCGGAAATTTGCGGGAACTTCTACAGCCATAGCTTTGTCTGGGCGCCATGCCGGTAACATTTTTATTTCGAATCCGCTTTGACGTGTCTTGATATGATATTCCAAAGAATCAATGGGATCGTCGGTAGTGCAAACTGTTTCAACGTGATAACGACGCATCAGGTTACGTGCCGTATATTCCGGTTTAGCCAGCTTTTCATTACATTCGTCATAGATTTCGTGCGCAGTTTTCGGATTTAATACTTTGTCGATACCAAAAGCTGTTTTTAGCTCAAGATGAGTCCAGTGATATAGTGGATTGCGAAGAGTGTAAGGTACAGTTTCGGCCCATTTCTCAAATTTCTCCCAGTCACTGGTATCTTTTCCAGTGCAGTAACGCTCGGGTATACCGTTTGAACGCATAGCCCGCCATTTATAATGATCACCACCAAGCCAAATTTCTGTGATTGATTTGAATTTGTAGTCATCTGCTACCATTTTGGGATCCAGATGACAGTGGTAATCAATAATCGGCATCTTAGCCGCATGCTCGTGAAATAACCCTTGTGCCGTTTTTGTTTGCAACAAGAAATTCTCATCCATGAAGTTTTTCATTGTTCTTTTCTTTAATGTTATAAATAATTATTTTTAGTTACATTATCGTTTGCATTCTTATAATTATAAAAATGATATATCAAACTAAAATCTTTGCTGTTATCGAACACAAAAGTATATAAAATATTTGGAAGAACAAATAATATCTGTATATTTGCACTGTCGTTTTATGAATTTTAAGGATTATTTTATGGATGAATCAAATTATACGATCAAAGATATCGCTCGCATATCTGGCGTATCGATTGGCACTGTCGATCGTGTCTTGCACCACCGTGGAAATGTTTCGGAAGAAAAATTGGCCCGAGTTCAAAAGGTTCTTGATGAAATTCATTATCAGCCCAATGTCTTTGCTATCGGTTTGGCTGCCAAGAAACAGTATAAATTGGCCTGTCTGTTGCCGCAGTTTGAGGAGGGTGATTATTGGAGCGAGGTTTATTGTGGCGTTTTGCGTGCAGCCAATGAAGTACGTCCCTTTAATGTGAGTATAAACTTTTACCTATATGTATATGGGAATCGCGAGAGCTTTATACAAACTTGTGCATCTGTTGTTTTTGATGAAACGGATGCTTTATTGATAGCACCGGGACCTGAAAAATGTACCTTATCATTCTGTCAGAAGTTACATGAGAAAAAAATTCCTTTTGCCTTTATTGATTTTAATATTCCTCAAGCTAATCCATTGTGTTACATTGGCCAAGATTCCAAAGAAAGTGGATATCTAACTGCTAAGATTCTTACACACAATCATTCTATTTCTGAGGACGATGAACTATTGTTGGTCTTCACCGAAGGCGGAGATAATTCTGTGGATTTGCAGCGGAAGAATCGTTTTGAAGGATTCTTGAAGTTTTTGAAAGAGAAAAAGGACAGAATGGTAATTCATGAAGTAGCATTAAGTAAAACAGATGCTGTATCG
>JALNVG010000203.1 GCA_023227685.1 Bacteroidaceae bacterium | reverse complement strand
GAGAAGATAGGCCAATTTGTAAAACAACGTACCAGATGGAGCTTCGGTGTGATGCAGACTTTTTGGAAACATCGCGACACGTTATTGAACAAGAAGTATAAGGGACTTGGTCTTTGGGCGATGCCTAATATGCTTATTTTCCAGTTTCTCATTCCTACATTTTCACCTTTAGCGGATTTGTTTATGATAATCGGTTTGTTCTCGGGCAATGCCATGCGGATTTTAGTGTATTATCTGTTGTTTATGTTGGTAGATGCAAGTATTTCCGTTGTTGCTTTCTTGTATGAGAAGGATAAATTATATAAGTTGTTATTGATTATTCCCCAGCGATTTTGTTATCGATGGATTATGTATGTAGTCTTTTTTAAGAGCTATATGAAGGCTATTAAAGGTGAATTGCAAACATGGGGAGTGTTAAAACGTACGGGAAATGTTGGCGATTTGTGTGATCGAAAGAAATAAGAATGGAGTTATTTGTTTGAAAATGAATAATGAAGTATTTTATTTTGTATTATCTTTGCGACAAATTTTGCATTTCTATATTAAATAACAGCAAAAATACAAAAAATGGCAGAAATAAGAAATAGAAAGATTAACGATTCGGGATGGGTTCGTTGGGGTACTTTGAGTATAGTGGCGTTCACTATGATGGCAGCTTATTTTGTATGCGACATCATGGCGCCCTTAAAAACGATGCTTGAGGCACAATTAGGTTGGTCAAGTTCCGAATATGGAACTTTCACCGGAGCCTATAGCTTTCTTAATGTTTTCTTGCTGATGCTTCTTTGGGGTGGACTGATTCTTGATCGTTTCGGTATCCGGTTCACAGGTAAGCTTGCTGCATTTTTAATGGTGATCGGTGCTGCTTTACAATATTATGGAATGACAGTTCTTGCCGGTGATGTCAACTTGATATTCGGAATGAAGACCGGAGTCTTTATTGCCTCAGCCGGATATTCCATTTTTGGTGTTGGTGCGGAGGTTTCCGGAATCACGGTAACCAAGATTATTGCGAAATGGTTTAAAGGTAAAGAAATGGCTACTGCCATGGGAGTGCAAGTTGCTCTAGCCCGTATCGGTTCGCAGGCAGCATATTCTTTTTCTATTCCTATTGCGCAGCGTTATGGTATTTCTGCTCCGGTATTTGTCGGTTTGATTTTACTTGTTGCCGGTTTGTTTGCGTTTTTTCTCTTTTCGATATTGGATAAAAAATTGGATCGTCAAGTTAAAGAAGCAGCCGAAGAAGATGAAAATGATAAGTTTTCTTTTGCGCATTTAGGTGAGATTCTTATAAATCCGGGCTTCTGGCTTATCGCAATGCTTTGTGTGTTATTTTATTCTTGTGTCTTTCCTTTTCAGAAATATGCTACGGAATTAATGATCAATAAATATCATATAGCCGAAGATTTGGCAGGTACTGTAGCGGGGCTTCCGGCTTTGGGTGCTTTGTTTCTGACGCCGGTTTTTGGAGGTATCGTAGATAAACACGGAAAAGCTGCCTCAATAATGATTCTAGGTGCTGGAATGATAATTTTTGTGCACTTGATTTATTCGTTACCGTTTGTTACTTATTGGCCGATAGCTATCGCATTAATGATTATTCTTGGTATTGCTTTTTCTTTGGTACCCTCAGCTATGTGGCCTTCGGTTGCTAAGATATTTCCTTCCAATCAATTGGGAACGGCCTATGCTTTGATCTTCTTGATTCAAAATGTCGGCCTTTTCGGTGTTCCGCTTTTAATCGGTAAGGTGCTCGACAATTATTGTATTATCGGTCATGCCAATGGCGTGAATGAATATGATTATACGTTGCCCATGATTATATTCACAGGTTTGGCCGTACTCTCACTTGTTGTGGCCATTATGCTGAAAGTGGTGAACAAGCAGAAAGGTTATCACCTTGAAGAGCCCAATATTGAGAAATAATAATATAATGTTCCGGTTGTGGAAGAATAGTTATTTTTCAGTTTTTTGTTTGATGAACCTTAAGTAATTCACCTGTATTCGGGTTGAAGAAAACTTTTAGACCAGCATCTTTCTTAAAGAGAACGGGAGATAAATACTCCTTTGTACCAAATTGTGTAATTGGTATTTTGTTCTCAAATATTGTCTTTTCTCCATCACTTAGGGTCACTAATCCATTTCCAGTCAGGTTGTAAGCTATGCCTTTTCTTTTTTCTTTCACATTTTCTTTAGTATCAGGCGTTTTCAGATTGTGCAAATCTTTCAAAGAGAAATAATACGGAGATCCGCTTAAATCATCGCTTGCCACTACTCCGAAAGTTTTTGAAAATCGGAAAACGATCTGATGGCTTATTTCCTTATCCGGCGTTATAACAAAAGTATATGTCTTTTCTTCATTTGTTATAGTACCCTTAAAGAGAGAAGAAAGCACCTCTTCTTGAGCATTAAGATTATCAATCATAATCTGCATCTGCAATCCGTCGTTTGGCATGCTATCGGCCTGTCCGCGTATAAGATTACTTTTGCTGTCACGTATGGCATAGATTTCTTTGGCCACCAATTCCGCCCTTTTTGCCGTAGAACTGGCCATGAGAATTTCTTCTGTAAAATAATCTTCCGGTTTCATCTTTTTAATCGGTGTTGCACTTGTTTTTGTCTTATTATCTGCAATGGTGGCAGAATCGGTGTCCTGTTTTTTCTCCGCCGTTTTATTAGTCGTATAAGGTGCATTGATAGATTTGATGATACCACCGGAAGTCAATTCAACGAACGGTGCAACTGTTTTTTCTTTCATCTCGATAAAGTAATATTGACTTTTGTCGGGCACGCCGGAATCATTGACTTGTATATCAGTAATTGTCCAAAAGGTAGAAGGATCCGAAGACACATTCTTATCCTGTAAATATTGTTCGGCATAATTGCTGAACCGTCCTGGAGTATAAGTGTCTTTTTTTACTTTTATTTTAATAACTATCTGCGATTTCGGCAAGGTATAAACTACACCGTAATTTTTTCCATTGTTTACAATGCCCGGTACTAAACGTTCCTGAGCAAAAGCTAACGTTGAAACCAAAAGAACGAATGGTAATATAACTTTTCTCATTTTTTAAAATAATTAATTAGTAGTAAAACTTAAAAACAGCAGTAGTGCCTTTATTCGCTTAACGTTTTCCAGGCAGCAGGCAGACAAGTAATTATATCACTGGCTATCATACCTATTTCACCTTTTGATTTAACAGCAATATCTCCGGCCAGGCCATGAATGAAAGTTCCGATTTTTGCAGCTTCTTCAGAGGTATAACCTTGAGCCAATAATGCCAGGATGACACCGGTTAGTACATCGCCACTTCCACCGGTAGCCATTCCTACATTGCCGGTAGGATTGAAAAAGAATTTACCTTCGGGAGTGATGATAGCAGTATTTGCACCCTTTAATATAATGTAGAGATTAGCAACTTGGGCCAGTTCTTTGGCTTTGCAAAGTCGCATAAATGTATCCTGACACTTGCCGACCAATCGCTCAAATTCTTTGGGATGCGGTGTGAGTATTGTGCCAGCAGGCAGATGTGTGAGCCTTTCACGATGTTGAGACAAAATGTTCAGAGCGTCGGCATCAAGTACCAGTGGTGTCTGACAATCGGACAGCTGTTCAAGGAGTGCTGATTCGATCTTGTCGTTTTGCCCCAGTCCCGGGCCTATGCCGACAGCCTGATAATCATTGGCATAGATAGGAACGGAAAAGCATCCTTCGTCGGCATCTAAATCAACCATTGCTTCAGGCACTGTTGTTTGCAAAATGCAGTTGTTGCATTGTGGGGCGTGAATAGTGAGTAGTCCCACACCGGAGCGTAGGCAAGCTTTGGCAGTCAGGATAGAAGCTCCGGCCATACCCTTAGAGCCGGCTATCAATAGTGCGTGTCCGAAAGTCCCTTTATGATCGAATGTAGAGCGTGGTTTGATTAGGTCGCGGATATCGTCCGGCTCCATAATTTCATAAGGCGTTTCTTCTTTTTCCATTCCTTCCTTGTTGAGATGTATATCAATCAATTCCCATTGGCCTACAAATCTTTTATTTTCGGCAAAGAGAAAAGCAAGTTTAGGTAGTTGCAGACTTAAAGTAACATCAGCATGAATAATGAAGTTCATGTTGTTTAAGGTGTTTTCTTCACTCATCAATCCCGAGGGAATGTCTATGGATATAATTGTGGCCGGAGAATTATTGATATGCTTTACTACGGCAGCAAATCCACCGCTTAGCGGGCGATTTAATCCGGAACCGAATAATCCGTCAATGACTAAGTATTCGTCGGTTAGGACAGGAGGAGCGAATTGTGAAGTTATTTCACTGAATTTTACTTCTTCTATTTTCTTGAGTAATTCTGCGTTGGTTTGACAGTCGGGAGAAAGTTTTCCTTTTGTATTAAAGAGATAAGCTTCCATTTGATACCCTTTTCGTGATAAAAT
>JALNVG010000202.1 GCA_023227685.1 Bacteroidaceae bacterium | reverse complement strand
TGCGTTTGGCTTTATCTCAGACTATTACTCTGAATGCCTTCGTGAAATGAGAAAACAGAATTTTGCAGATGCCATTCAGAAGTATTTCCGTTTAGGTAAGGACCTGAACCAACGTGATGTCATCGCCGTAAAGCATACGGTGAGCGGATTGTTGAAACTGATTTTCCCGGATGGAAGTTATGGCAAGGAAGATGTCCGCAAGTGCTTGGAATATGCACTCGTGGGTCGTCGTAGAATCAAAGAACAGCTCAAGAAAATCGGTGGGTTGGAATTTTATGATGTACATTTCAGTTACATCGATTTGGAGGATGGCGAGGAGCGCTTTGTGTCTACTCCTGAAAATGGAGGTTCTGCCTTAATCCCAGAAGGAGAAATGCAGTCTGGCTCTCTTTATAGTGTAGCTCATCAGCCTGGTGAAGGTCAGATTGGTCTTGTACGTTTGGATTTACAGGTTATGCCTGGGAATGGAAAATTCACCCATACAGGTTTTGGTCAAGGAACAGCGATTTCAGATGAGTTGAAGGAAGCGGTGAATTACTGCAGAAGTAATCTCACACGCATCACCCAGTCTGCCCGTTTCGCAGATTCAGAGATGCATTTGAAAGCCACCGATATTAATGGTATTGGTACCTTACAAGGTCTTGAACTGGCAGTATTCGTATCACTTGTTTCGGGACTTACTGCCCGACCTGTACAGACACAGATGTGTGTATTAGGATCGATGTCGATAGGTGGTACCATTATTCCAACCAGTGATTTAACCGGAGCATTACAGATTGCTGCAGATGCAGGAGCAAAACGTATACTTATCCCCGTTGCTGACATGATGCAATATGGAAAGGTACCCGCCGGCTTAATCTCCAAATTCAGTCTGGAAGTTTATTCAGACCCTGTGGATGCCGCTTTCAAGGCGTTGGGAATTAAATAAAACAAAAATATTTATTATGTCTAAGATATATTCATTAAGTATTAAGCACTTTAGAAGTATTGAGAACTTTCAACAAGTTTTTGGTACAACAAACTGTGTTGTATTAATTGGTCGCGGAGATAGTGGAAAAACTACGTTACTAAAAGCTATTTCAGCTGTATTATCACCTAGTTGGAATTATACTTTTAATGATTATGATTTCACAAATATGGATACTTCTATTCCAATTCAAATAGAAGTTACATTAATTGACGTTTACGAAGACTTATTAGATATAAAGAAATACGGGGAATATATCCAATTGTTAAAAGAAGGTGGAACAATTGACCCCAACATCGAAAATGAAGATCCCAATGATAAAATAGCTCTTAAAATTCGTTTAACCGTAACAGATACACTTGAACCTAACTGGGAAGTTGTCAGTGATAGAGATATTGGTAATAAAATCATAACTGCATCTGATAGGGCAAAACTTAACATGTTTATGGTATCAGACTATATAGACAATCATTTTGCATATTCAAAGGGATCTCCCTTATATTCAAGTATAAAGAATTCTTTAGAAAAAAAAGATAAAGAAAATCTAGAACGAAGAATAGTTGATATAGGACGTAGTATTTTTAATTCCGTAAAAGATTTAAAACCTTTTGATGAATTTAAAGAGACATCAATAAAAATAAAAAAAGACGCACAAGCTTTAGGACTAACAATATCAGACCTTACAACGTTATTAGAGTTTAAAAACAATGCATATTCAGAGAGTAATATAGTTTTACATTCCCTTAATATTCCGTTTAAATTAAATGGTAAAGGTTCCAAACGTCTTTTATCGTTAGCGATTCAATATGGACTCGCAGAAGATGGAGGAATTGTTCTAATTGACGAAATAGAACAAGGATTAGAACCGGATCGAGTTAGAAATCTAACCAGGAAACTAGCTCGTCTTACAACAGGTCAGGTTTTCATTACTACCCATTCTAGGGATGTTGTATTAGAGCCTGATGCAGAACAAATATTCCTAATGCGAAAGGGTGAGGATCATCTTTTTACATTTGATGAAGACTTACAAGGAAAACTACGTTCTAAACCTGAAGCTTTCTTTGCAAAACGAATTATATGTTGTGAAGGAGCTACAGAAGAAGGTATTATTAGGGCCATAAGTGATGATTTACAAGAAAATCGAGGTTATGGTATTGCAGTACAAGGAATAGTACATATTGATTGTGGAGGAGGTGATAAATTCTACACAATGGCAATGAGTCTTAAAAAATGTAAATTTGATGTACTAGTTTTTTGTGATGACGATAATAAGGACATTGAAAAATCCAAAAATGAGTCTGATAAAGCAAACATTGAATCTGTAAGATGTAAAGATGGATATTCCATAGAAGAACAGTTATTTGACGACTTGCCTTGGGATGCTATATGCAAATTAATTGAATACGTTTTAAATGAGAGTCCAACAAGGACAGACATTCTTCCTGTGCGAGGATTTCCGTACAGAACAGTAGAAGAACTAACTAGCATAGAGTCTGAAGATCAGGAAAATATCAGAAAAATTTTAGGAAAAAAAGCAAAACGAAATGGATGGTATAAACGTATTGACCATGGAGAATTTATAGGAAAAGTATGGGTAGATAATTATGATAAATTACAAACAGACTGTATTTTACGTAAAGAGTTTGATGGATTAAAACAATGGATAGGTGACAACATTATATGATTTTTTAAAAGCTTCTAAAAGTCTCATGATTGCTGCCGCAGGTCATGGAAAGACGTATTGTATTGCAGAGTGTATAAAACTATGCAAGGAGAATGAATGTCAATTAATCTTAACTCATACGCATGCTGGCATTTCCTCTCTAAAGGAAAAATTAAACAAACAAAATATTGATACTCATAAGTATAGTATTCAGACAATCTCAGGTTTTGCTCAACGTCTCGTTTTTTCCTATTGTAATAAAAGTGAAATTCCTTTTACTCAAGATAATGAACAATATTTCCCTTATATCCTAAAAAAAACTTTAATTCTGCTATCAAAAGAAAATATAAAAAGAATAATAAATATTTCTTATCAAGGAGTATTTGTTGATGAATATCAAGATTGTGATATAGAACAACATTCTATAATTATGCTTTTATCAGAATTAATACCTGTTCATATATTCGGTGATCCTCTACAAGGAATATTTGATTTCAATGGAACTAAAGTTGATTTTGAAACAGATTTGTCTCAATTTACAAAATTTGATTTGCTGAAAAAACCATGGAGGTGGTTGATAAACGATAATAATGCAGAATTAGGGAAGCATATTTTGCAAATTCGTGAGAGACTGTGTTCTTCTCAAAAGGATTTTTATTTCACTAGTAATAGAAAATCGGGAATTAACGTAATAATTCCTAAAGGCGAAAATGAAATTGCACAATCTAGGTATATTTCTGCTGTTATTAAAAATATAAAGAGCGATAGTATTTTGATTTTAGTTCCATCTTATTTTGATGCGTCTCAAAAGAGACTGAGAGGTGATTGTAATGATAGAGCAATTATTAAAAGTAGGTTATCTTTATTTGGCTATTCTTTGATAGAAGCCATAGATGAAAAAGATTATTATAATACCGCTGCTAAAATAGACGACTTATTATTAAAAATCAATCGATCCAGAAATAAAATAAAGAAAATTTACAAGGTCCTACAACGATTGACATTTAATAAAACAGAATTAGATGATTGGTTTGATATTAAAAACGGAGTAGTGAAGAAAAGACGTAAGACTTTTGCTAAAGATGCAGATAAACTTTCTTTCTTAACTTCTACGTTTCTAACTACTACTTGTTCTGAAACATTGCTCCCAATAATTGATTTCTTCCTTGTTGAACGAAAGGCTAAAATCAAACGTCCAGGTATTGCGTATGCGAATGTCAAATGTATAAAAAATAGTATATCAAATAAAGATTCAATTTTTGATAACATGAATCAGCATAAAAATAAAATAAGAATGCTTGGCAGGAAAGTATACGGTAGGTGTATAGGTACAACACTACTTACTAAAGGCCTAGAATTTGACACTGTAATTATATTAAACGCAGATCGCATAAAAGACAAAAGGAATTTCTATGTAGCCATATCACGAGCTTGTAAAAATCTATATATAATTTCAAACTCATATAACTTTCATTTTGAAGCATAATTGAGTAAAAAATATCCTATTACGTTTATCTATAGAACATTTAAGTTCGTGCTTTAAATACTATTTTTCTGAATAATAGTCCTCAAGTCTATTGACAAAATCATTAAATTGTTTAGATTTACGACATTCCCGACGGAGAAGTAGATATTTCTCTTCTGAGTCACGAAGTCGGCAATTTTCACGTAAGATGAAAAAGGAGGTACTGACGGAGAGCAACCAAATAGAAAAGGAGATAAGCATTACTAATAGACGAATGTATCGAATGCCTATATGGGAGTCTCATTAGATAAAGACATATAATATTTATACAGATGTAACACTTTTGTAATATCTAAATTGTTCATTTGCATGATAAAAAACATCATAAATGGAAAGTATATATTTAGGAATTATTGTAGTGCTATTTTGTTT
>JALNVG010000201.1 GCA_023227685.1 Bacteroidaceae bacterium | reverse complement strand
TACCGACAGATCCCCAAGCTCCCAAAGACAAACCATTATATGAGAGATTCAATGAAGGTTGAACACTGATATTTCCAAGATCCTGTCCTCTCCAAATGTAGCCGCTTACGAGGTCGGCTCCTACCGACGCTTCCACTTTATTACCTGCCATGGTGGCTGAAGGAATAATCATGCTTAATAGTATCATTGATACTATTCCGCTTTTCATGTTAAATGTTTTTTTCATTACCTTTTTACCATTAATTGTTTGTTAAAATGTGGATGTACGGTCCAACTCTCATATAGTAGTGCGCAAAAAACTATCTTTTTGTTATAGCCAAGCTTTGATTCTCTTCATCGCTTCTTGACAATCTTCGCGATTACCAAAAGCCGTTAGTCTGATGTATCCCTCGCCGCTTGGCCCAAATCCTACCCCAGGTGTTCCCACAACATTTGCCTCATAGAGCATTTGTTCGAAGAAGTGCCATGAAGGAGCTTCGTTTGGTGTTTGTACCCATAAATAAGGAGCGTTTACTCCTCCATATACCTTCAATCCCGCCGATTCCAATCCTTCTCGCATGATTTTTGCATTGGTCATGTAATAATCGATGGTTTTAGCAATTTGTTCTTTACCTTCGGGGGTATATATGGCCTCGGCACCCCGTTGTGTAATATAAGATGTGCCGTTAAATTTCGTTGTTTGTCTGCGGTTCCACAATTGGTTAAGTTGTACTTGTTCGCCGGTCAGGGTTGTTGCTGTTAGTTCTTTGGGGATAACGGTGTAACCACAACGTACTCCTGTAAATCCTGCTGTTTTTGAAAAACTTCTGAATTCGATAGCACACTTCTTGGCTCCTCTGATTTCGTAGATGGAGTGGGGGATTTCTTCTTCATGAATATATGCCTCGTAGGCTGCATCAAATAAGATCAATGTATCGTTTGCTAAGGCATAGTCCACCCATTTTTTTAATTCTTCTTTCTTTAATGCCATGCCTGTCGGGTTGTTCGGATAACAGAGGTATACGATATCAATCCTTTTGTCCGGTATTTGAGGGATGAAATTATTCTCTATCGAACAAGGCATGTAAGTTATATTACTCCATTTCCCTGTTCCCGAATCAAGATCACCTGCTCGTCCGCTCATCACGTTACTATCAATATATACCGGATAAATGGGGTCGGTCACACCTACACTATTATCATGAGCCAGAATATCTCCGATGTTTCCTGTATCGCTTTTTGCGCCGTCATTGATAAATATTTCTGATTGCTCGAAATGCAAACCTCTTGGAGCATAATCGTTTTTGATGATGGCATTAATCAAAAAATCATAACCTTGTTCGGGGCCGTAGCCGCGAAAAGTTTCTTTATGAGCCAATTCATCAACAGCTTTGTGCATAGCTTCAATGCTTGCTTGCGGCAATGGTTGAGTGACATCTCCGATCCCTAAACGAATAATGTTTTGTTTAGGATGGGTTATTTTAAATGTATTTACTTTTTTTGCTATGTCGGCAAATAAGTAGTTTCCCGGTAATTTTAAAAAATTCTCATTGACTAATGCCATAATTCTTGTTGCTTTTAAGTTTTAATATATTGTTGGTTGTTATTCTATTTCTATATTTCATCTATTATTTCACCTGTGAAAACAGTAACGGCATCTCCTGTCATCAGAATATGTCCGGTTTCTTTGTCCCATTCAACCTCTACTGAACCGCCATCCATTATGATTTCGCTTTTTCTGCCTACCTTATTGTTGGCAAAGGCAGCAACCTCTGTTGCGCAAGCACCTGTTCCACAAGCAAGAGTGATACCCGATCCTCTTTCCCAAACTCTCATTCTTATTTTGTCTTTACCGATTACCTGAGCGAATTCCGTATTTGTCCGATCCGGGAAAACGGGGAGGTGTTCTATTTTGGGTCCCACTTCGGTAAGATTAATCTTCTTAATGTCATCAACAAAAGTTACCAGATGTGGATTACCCATGGATACCTTTGTCGATTTTTGTTCCATATTGTCATCCCATCCTACGGGTTGATCTTTTAAGTTTAATTCACCTTCAATCTCCGGTTTTCCCATATCTACCGTAACCGTGTTTACTTCTCCGTTTTTTAAATGTAATTTTAATATTTTAATACCGGCCAAAGTTTCAAGTGTAATTTCAGTCTTATCGGTGAGACCATTGTCATAAACATATTTACCGATACATCTACTTCCGTTTCCACACATCATAGCTTCCGATCCGTCTGCATTGAATATGCGCATGCTGAAGTCTGCTTTGTCGGAACTGCCAATTAAAATGATTCCGTCACTTCCAATTCCTGTATGGAATTTGCTCCATTTTATAGCTTTCTTTTCAGGATCTGCTATGGGATACTTTGTTGTGTCTATATAAATATAATCATTTGATGCTCCATGCATCTTTGTAAATTTGATTTTATTTATCATAATGCTCTTATTGTATTGGTTGTTATTTCTTTTTGTATAATTACTTTGCAAATATAAAACAATTTGTTTGTTCTAGTCTAAATTATTCTTTCTTTTTTCTTATTTTTTATATAAACTTTCAGTTTCTCATTAAATAATCTACTTTTTCTTTCAGACTATAAGTAAAAGTAGCAAATTTCTTATGTTTTGTAACAAAATGTAATTTTCTAATTGCTACATATATTATTTAATAATTTAAAAATAGAAATCAATAAGGCGTATTTAATATCATAATGATTATAAATTGTGATTATTAATATCTTTATGTGATAATGATAGTATATCATATCTTATCACTTTCTATTTGTATTCTTATCAATTAAATCTATTATACGCATCAAATTTATAAAAAAAAAGGCAGACTGGTATCAAAAATGACCAGCCTGCTTCTTTTTTTTTAATGAATTTGTTTAAAAACTTATCAATATGCTTCTAAATGGACATCTTTTATAGCACGACCGCTTGGATCATTCTGATTTTTAAACGCGTCATCCCATGCCAAAGCTTCGGCTGTAGAGCAGGCTATGCTGGGCACATTGGGAACACTCATTGCGGCACTTTTGCTTGGAAAATGTTCTTCAAAGATAGTGCGGTAATAATATTCCTCTTTGTTCAAAGGTGTATTAATAGGAAACTTTTCTGCTGCGTGTGCCATCTGTTCGTCGCTTATGGCCTTGGCTGTTATAGATTTCAAGGTATCGATCCATGAGTAACCCACGCCGTCGCTGAATTGTTCTTTTTGTCTCCATACGATATCTTGGGGAAGAGAATCAGAGAAAGCTTCGCGTACGATCTTTTTTTCCATCTCATTTCCGGGACACATTTTTGCTTGAGGATTAATGCGCATGGCTACATCAAGGAATTCTTTGTCGAGAAACGGTACACGACCTTCTACGCCCCATGCAGCTAAGCTTTTGTTGGCACGGAGGCAATCGTATAGATGTAATTTTGATATTTTGCGAAGAGTTTCTTCATGAAATGCTTGTGCCGATGGTGCTTTATGAAAATAAAGATACCCACCGAATATTTCGTCTGCACCTTCACCGCTTAATACCATTTTGATGCCCATGGATTTGATAACGCGGGCCAAAAGATACATTGGGGTGGAAGCCCGAACGGTAGTTACGTCGTAGGTCTCTATATAATAGATCACATCGCTCAAAGCATCTAATCCTTCTTGAATAGTATAGTCGATTTCGTGATGAATCGTTCCGATATATTCGGCTACTTCCCGGGCTTTCAATAGATCCGGCGCATTTTTCAGGCCGATGGCAAAAGAGTGAAGTTGAGGCCACCAGGCATCATTTTTACCACCCGTTTCTATTCGCTTGGAAGCATATTTCTTGGCAATGGCGGAGATAACAGAACTGTCCAGACCTCCTGAGAGTAATACACCGTAAGGAACATCACTCATTAATTGCCGTTGAACGGCACCCTCGAGACTTTCTCTTAACTGGCTGCAATCTGCACTATTGTCTTTTATGGCCTCATAATCCATCCAATCGCGGGTGTACCAACGTTTCATTTTACCTTCTTTACTGTAAAGGTAATGTCCGGGCAAGAAGGGTTCGTATTCATCGCAAAAACCTTCAAGTCCTTTTAATTCGCTGGCAAAGTAAATTCTTCCTTCTTTGTCTTTTCCGATATAAAGCGGATTAACACCGATGGGGTCTCTGGCGATGAGATATTCATCTTTTTCTTCATCATAAAGGGCAAAAGCGAAAATACCGCTTAGGTCCTCAAGAAAATGAATGCCTTTCTCCTGGTAAAGAGCAAGAATAACCTCACAATCACTTTTTGTTTGGAATTCGTATTTGTCCGCGTAACGGTCACGAATTTCCTGTTGATTGTATATTTCACCGTTGACGGCAAGAATTTGTTTTCTGTTTGGTGAATATAAGGGTTGTCCACCACTTTCAGGATCGACGATGGAGAGACGTTCATGAGCCAGAATGGCACTTCCTCCAACGTAGATGCCACTCCAATCTGGACCGCGATGGCGAATTTTCTTGGCCATTTTCAGCGCTTTTGCTCTCAGTTCAGGTGTTTGAGTTTTTATATTGAGTATTCCGGCTATTCCACACATATCAATAAATTTTTAAGAGTAATTAATTATTCTAATAAGATTCTTGTTTGTTATTTCTTT
>JALNVG010000200.1 GCA_023227685.1 Bacteroidaceae bacterium | reverse complement strand
TTCTTAAAGTATCAAGAGCTACTTTATCTCTGGCTTTCATCGCTGTTTTTATGTCATTACTGACTTGTTCAAATAAATCCATGATGTATTAATTTATATTTTTTATATTAGAATTTAATTATACCGTCATCTTCTACAGTCTTTTCGGTTGTTGTGGTTTCTTCTTCTCCAATTATTTTTTTATTTTTAATTGTGAGCAATTCGGTTTTGTTCCTAAGATACATAGGCGAATCTTCAACAGCGGCGATAATATCATCATTGTCTAAATCTACCGGATCGAAGATATAGGGATGAAGTCGTTTAAAGGCTATCTTAGTACTAAAGATCTTGGCGCTTTCGCCATAAACGGTTTGTATGCGTGCAGCTGTTTTTTCTTTCTCTTTTTCTTTTTCAATCAGCTGTTCTTCTTGTTCTTGCTTATGCTTTAAATCCAGTTCTTTACCGTCGATTACGTCATCTACACCGAATCCGGTTGCCAGAAGTGTGACTTTGATTTTTTTGTCTAGAGTTTCATCTTGGGCAACACCCCATATAACCTCAACACTTTCGCTGAATTTCTGCATAAAGTTAGTGATGTCAGTCATTTCTTCCATCATTAATTCTGATTTTGAGCAGAAAGAGAGATTGAGCATTACCTTCTTTGAGTTGAAGATATTATTGTTATTCAAAAGGGGAGAACGCATGGCATCACTTATGGCTTCTGTCACCCGATTTGGACCTTCTCCATATCCGGTACTCATGATGGCCACTCCTCCATCCTTTAGTATGGTCTTTACATCTGCAAAGTCGAGGTTGACAATACCGGGTACTGTAATAATCTCGGCTATGCTCTTGGCTGCTATGGATAGTGTGTCATCTGCTTTGCCAAAAGCGTTGATTAAAGTGAGATCGGAATATATTTCGCGAAGACGTTCGTTATTGATGACCAGCAAAGCATCTACGTGATGAGACATTTCTTCTACACCGTCAAGAGCTTGAATGATTTTCTTTTCGCCTTCGAATAAAAAGGGGATGGTGACGATTCCAACAGTCAAGATGCCCATACTTTTGGCAATACTGGCGATAACAGGTGCTGCACCGGTACCTGTACCTCCTCCCATACCAGCGGTGATAAAGACCATCTTTGTTTCGTCGTTAAGCAGATTCTTAATGTCTTCGGTGCTTTCTTCAGCTGCTTTGCGTGCTCTTTCCGGCCTATTGCCTGCTCCAAGGCCTTCGGTAATGTTTTTGCCTAATTGAATTTTAACTTCAACTGGGGATTTAGTCAACACTTGGTTATCTGTATTGCAGAGAGCAAAAGTTACATCGTGAATACCTTCTTTAAACATATGGGTTACGGCATTACCGCCACCACCACCAACACCGATTACTTTGATTATTTTGGGAGAATCTGTTGGCAAATCGAATTTTACTATATTATTGTTCATAATTATCTCTCCTCAATATATTAATTTGAATTTGAAAATGTATCATCGTTATCAAAGAGGTCTTTGGAAATTTTATCAATTAGATTGGACCAGGGCTTTTTAGAGTTCTTAGGCTTTTCTTGCTGTTTATTATCGGGATTTGATTTTTTGTTCGCCTCTTTCTTATTCGGTTTGTTGGTAGAATGAACTTCAGCCTTTTCTTGTTCTATATTATTATCTATAGATTCTTCTTCTTGATTACCAAATATGTCTTTTTGAGGTTCATAATTTTTGATTTCGTTTTCTTTATCTTCAATGATTTGGCAACAATTCTGGTTACCTTTCAGCACAAGTCCGAATATTGTGTTTTGTGTGCAATCATTTTTAAGTATTTCGTTCGGACAAAGAATCGTTTTGCAAATAGAATTTGCCAAGCGGATTCTGTTGAGATTCGTATTTTTTCTGATTAGTTGTTCGAGATTCCTAAGATTGGCTCCACCACCAGTCATTATAAGTCCATCTTGTAATTTACCTTCATATCCTGAAAGTTGAATTTGATTCCATACGTTCTTAACAATTTCCTCTGCACGGGCTTCAATAATCTCGTTTAATTTTATAGGTGATATGTTATTAATGCCATCTTTTAGAATAATCTCGTTAGGCATTTCATTTTTTTCTATCTTATATAAAGCATCACCGTATTTAATCTTTAGTTCTTCGGCTTCCTGATCATCAATTTGTAACGTCGTAATATCTCGGGTAATACTATTGCCACCGAGGGGAATAACACTGATGAATCGAAGAATATTTTTTCTATAAATGGAAACGGTTGTTGTGTCAGCCCCGAAATCAACAAGAACGCAACCTTGGTTCTTTTCCGTTTCAGTCAGAACTGCATCGCCTGTTACAATTGGCGCTATCATTTGTTCTGCGATTTCCATATTGGCATGTTTGAAACAATATTCCATATTCTTTTTAACAGAAGGACGGGCTACAATATTGATGAAGTTGCCCTCCAGATGTTTGGTAGCTACACCAATAGGGTTAACTTGCAAATCATTTCCAATTATATATTCTTGTGGAACAACCTCTAGCACATCTATATCGTCCTGCGTTACTTCTGTGTTTTTATCCCAGATGGAATTGACAATGGTCTCAGTAATAATGCTTTCTTCCTCGAAATCCTGTTTAACGAAATTTGGTACAGAATGAATAGATTTGCCTCCAATACAGACAAACACTTTTTCGATAGAATGGTTGGTTTCATCTTCCAATTTACCAATAATAGATTTTAGACATTGAGTTGTTTTATCCAGATTGTAAATCACACCTTTGTGTATAAACTCGGAAGATTTTTCTTCCACGTATGACAGGATTTGTGTGTTACCATCTTTTTCTTTTTTCGCCATCACACCGATCGCTTTTGACGAGCCTAATTCAATTGCGGCAATTAAAATTGTTGTATCCATATTTTTTATATAAATTGTCAATAAGTTATGCAAATTTCATATTCTTCAATTACTTACTTTTTTATTTAGAGTCACATTATCAGAATCTCTCTTCGAACAAATAATTTGGTTGTCAAATTCTACGTTGATTCGTGAGTATTTGTTCCATCCGACTTTGCTGAGTGCTTTTTCATAAAAGGCTTTCAGACGTTCCAGTTTGTTTTCGTAATCGTCAATCTTACCCAAATAAATCAAATGATCTCCCACACGCGGTACAAGTTCTATGTTATTATCCGGTAGTACGTTGATTTGTTCTACTTGTGCATTCCAAAACTTATTGTTCTGCAAAAATACACCAAATTTATATAAATCCTTGGCTAAAAATGATTTTGTTATGTTGCCGGTTGCTATAACACAGTTGGCTATGCATCCTGATCTTTCAGGAATTATAGCACCTTTGTTGTCGATATAGTAATTGCTGCCGTTATTGTTGTAGACGTGAAGAATAGGAATACGCTGGTATAATTCAATATGAATTCTTCCACTCGGTGTCTTATAACATTCTGTATTTTCTATTAACGGATGCGCGATTAATGTTTTTTCTATTGTTCTTGTATTTATATCTTTCATCTTTTTACCAACAGGGTATAAATTTTTGTGTTTTAATATTGTTACTATTTCTCCCCTGGAAATAAAGTCTTTATTATTTGAGTCTTTGATAATCAATTCCATCCCGTTACAAGTCTGATTGTCAGGCTTGTTGTTGAATTTGGTTATCGCTATTATCAAATAAAGAATGACTAACAGCAAAAAGATAATTTGAAAGATTTTTTTTAGCATAACACTTATTTTCTTTCCAATATTTTATATAAAGAGGGAATGTAGTTATCTATATCGCCTGCACCCAGAACAATGAGTACTTCTATATGCTTTTTTTCTATAATATTGGGTACATCTTCTTTAGAACACATACATTTTTCTATGCCCGGACGTAGATTATCATAAATCAATTTGCTGGTAACACCGGGTATTGGTTTCTCGCGGGCAGGATAGATATCTGTCAGGATAACTTCGTCCAAGAGCGAAAGACTCTTTGCAAAATCTTTGTAAAAGTCTCTGGTGCGGGTATATAGATGTGGTTGAAAGATTGCTGTGATTTTCTTGTTCTTATAAAGTTCGCGTATGGATGTAATACTTTGTTTGATCTCTGCCGGATGATGAGCATAATCGCTTAAAAGAACAACTCTATCGTTTTTAAGTTTAAAATCAAATCTGCGTTCTACTCCTCGGAAACTTGCTACACCATCTTTTATTTCTTCATTAGTTACTCCGTTGAGATGAGCCAAAGCCATAGCTGCTATGCTGTTTTCGATGTTGATGCTAATGGGTACACCCAGTTGGATATCATTAATTCTTGTATCCGGGGCTACGAAATCGAAGGAAATATCACCATTGCCGATATGTTCATTTTCGGCGTGGAAGTCGCCCTCGTTACGAGAATAATTGAAAACCCGGACTCCTTTTTGAACTTTAGGAGTCATTTTCAATCCTTTGTGAATAATGAGTGTACCTTCGGGACGGATGAGGGACGAATAGTGCTCAAAACTTTCAATGTATGCCTCCGGTGTGCCATATATGTCCAAATGATCAGGATCAGTAGCTGTAATAACTGACATATAAGGTGAGAGCCAATGAAAGGAACGGTCAAATTCATCAGCTTCAATTACTGTATACGGACTGTCTTTTGATAGAAGTAGGTTTGTGCCGTAGTTA
>JALNVG010000199.1 GCA_023227685.1 Bacteroidaceae bacterium | reverse complement strand
ATAAAATGGGCTTTGGACAATTGCGCTGACGATTTAAAATTTCTTAATGAAATGTTCGATAAGGAATTAATAACTCGTCTGGAAAGTGTATTAAAAGAAAGCTTTGTACGTCTTCAATATACAGAAGGCATCAAAATACTTGAAAATGCCGTTGCCAATGGGTACAAGTTTGAATACCCTGTATACTGGGGAGTAGATTTATCTTCCGAACATGAACGTTATTTGGTAGAGAACCACTTCAAACGTCCAGTTATTCTAACAGACTACCCTAAAGAGATAAAAGCTTTTTATATGAAACAAAATAAAGATGGCAAAACTGTTCGTGCTATGGATGTTCTTTTCCCAAAGATTGGTGAAATAATCGGCGGTTCAGAACGTGAAGCTGATTATAATAAGTTATTGAATCGCATTAAAGAACTGAATATCCCAATGAAAGATATGTGGTGGTATTTGGATACCCGTAAATTCGGTTCATGCCCTCATTCCGGTTTTGGACTTGGTTTCGAACGTTTGCTATTGTTTGTAACAGGCATGTCAAATATTAGGGATGTAATTCCTTTTCCTCGAACACCGCACAGCGCAGAATTCTAACATTTTATTAAACTAAATATTAAGCACTCGTACAAATTCTCAATTGTACGAGTGTTTTTTTTTATATTTTTTTTCTATTTATTAAAATAATGTTTAATTTTATAAATATAAGAGTTCTTTTTGTTAACCAAAAACATAAATAAAATGAAAAAGACGAATCTCTTAACTACATTCACTTTCTTATTGTTGTTGATTACAACATCAATAAGTGCACAAAAAAAACAAAATTTCAAAACAGAAAATTTAAAAGGGATATGGCAATTATGCCACTTCGTCTCCGAAGATCCTTCGATTCCAGGTATGCTGAAACCAAGTAATACCTTCAAGGTATTAGGTCATGATGGACAAATCATCAATTTTACAATGATTCCCGGAAAAGATGCAATTATTACTGGCTATGGCACTTACAAACAACTTAACTATAATACTTATCAAGAAAATATAGAAAGAAACATACATTTACCAATGCTAGACAATAAAATTAATGTATTGGTATTTGATATAGATTCCGAAAACTATCTTCACATCAAATACTTTATAAAAAAGGACTTGAATGGCAATGAACTAAATACTTGGTATTATGAAACATGGAAACGTTTAGTAATGCCTGATAAATTTCCGGAAAATATTATCAGATAAATTTTATTTTTAGCAATTGTTTCGTCACTCTTAATAGACAATTAACAAAAGAATAATTGCTCAGAAATCAATACCCAACTCAAACATTTGCAATAATATATGATGCCCGGCAATTATATTAATTCATTGTCTACGGTTTTTCATTAAAAAAAAAGGTTTTTGTTTGTTGTTTAAAAAAAAAGCTGTAATTTTGCAAGCCGATTATTATCTATTATAGATAAAAGATTTATTCATAGCAAGTTAGTCGTCCTTTGTCCGGAGGCAGATTAATAAGTGGTGAAGAAAAAAATTAGTAGTAACATAAAAAAACAAATTAAGAGTGGATACTTTAAGTTACAAAACCATTTCTGCAAACGACACCACTGTAACAAAAGAGTGGGTGGTCGTGGATGCCGCTGAACAGCAATTAGGCCGTTTAGGAGCAAAAGTTGCAAAACTATTGAGAGGAAAGTATAAACCAAACTTTACTCCTCATGTTGATTGCGGTGATAATGTGATTATTATCAATGCATCAAAAGTTAAATTAAGTGGTAACAAATGGAATGATAGAATATATCTGTCATATACAGGTTATCCGGGTGGTCAAAGAGAAATGACTCCTGCACGCATGATAAAGAAACCTAACGGTGAAGATAGACTGCTAAGAAAAGTCGTAAGGGGAATGTTACCCAAAAATAAATTAGGAGACAAATTGATAAACAATTTATATGTTTATGCAGGCAATGAGCATAAGCAAGAAGCTCAATCTCCTAAATCAATTGATATAAATTCATATAAATAAGAGATAAATGGAAGTAGTAAATGCATTAGGCAGACGTAAAAGTGCAGTAGCACGCGTTTTCTTATCCGATGGTACAGGAAAAATTACTATAAACAAAAAGGATATTACAGAATATTTCCCTTCGTCCATTCTTCAATTTGTTGTTAAACAGCCATTGAACAAATTGGAAGTTGTTGATAAATATGATGTTAAAGTAAATTTATCTGGCGGCGGTTTCACAGGTCAATCTCAAGCATTACGACTAGGGATCACTCGTGCTTTAATCAAAATTAATGCCGATGATAAAGCTGCTCTTAGGGCCGAAGGTTTCGTAACTCGTGATCCCCGCACCGTTGAACGTAAAAAACCAGGACGTCCAAAAGCACGTAAAAGATTCCAGTTCAGTAAACGTTAATATCCCCATGGTATATATAACGTCTAATGGATTATACGTTTAGCATCTAAACTACCGGGACTCTTTATTTTAAGGCTACTTGGTGGTTGGTTTAGAGTAAAACAAAAAAAGAAAGTAAACGATTAAAAAAAACGAAATGTCTAGAACAGATTTTGATACATTATTGAATGCAGGTTGTCACTTCGGACACCTTAAAAGAAAGTGGAACCCTGCTATGGCCCCTTATATCTTTATGGAACGTAATGGTATTCATATCATTGACCTCCATAAAACCGTTGCAAAACTTGATGAAGCTGCTGAAGCTTTAAAGAATATTGCAAAATCAGGCAAAAAGATACTTTTTGTTGCTACTAAAAAACAAGCAAAACAGACCTTAGCCGAGAAGGCTCAAGCTGTAAATATGCCTTACGTCGTTGAACGTTGGCCTGGTGGTATGTTAACCAATTTCCCTACTATTCGTAAGGCAGTAAAAAGAATGGCTAACATTGATAAGCTGATGAATGATGGGACTTACTCTAATCTCTCTAAAAGAGAAATTCTTCAGATTACCCGTCAGCGTGCAAAGTTAGAGAAAAACTTAGGCTCCATAGCCGATCTAACTCGTCTACCCGCTGCTTTATTTATCGTTGATATAATGAAAGAGAATATTGCTCTTCGTGAAGCCAATCGTTTAGGCATTCCAGTATTCGCTATCGTCGATACGAATTCTGATCCAAGACCAATAGACTTTGTTATTCCAGCTAATGATGACGCTACAGATTCAATTTCAATTATTCTTGATGTATGCTGTGCAGCCATCAACGAAGGTCTGGAAGAAAGAAAAGCTGAAAAGATAGATATGGAAGCTGCTGGAGAAGCTCCGGTAAAGGGGGGTGGCCGTAAAAGGACCACAAAGGCTAGGCTTGAAAAATCCGATCAAGAAGCTATTAATGCTGCTAAAGCTGCTGCTTTCACTAAGGGCGAAGAAGACGATTAAACACATAAGTGTGCCGATTTGCCAATGGGGATAGGTTAAGCGATTTCCTATCCTATTTTTCATTGGCATATTGGCACATTCTTTAGTTTAAGATAATTATTAATCATTTATAAACATAAAGGGAAAATACTATGGCTGTAAATATAGCTGATATATCCAAGCTTCGGAAAATGACTGGTGCTGGAATGATGGATTGCAAGAAAGCACTTGCTGAAGCAAATAATAACTTTGATGAAGCTATCAAGATTATCCGCGAAAAGGGTAAAGCTGTTGCCGCAAAACGTTCTGACCGCGAGGCCTCACAGGGTTGTGTTCTTGTAAAGATTGACGGTAACTTCGGTGCAATGATTGCATTAAAATGTGAAACAGATTTTGTAGCACAAAATGCAGACTTTATTAAACTTACACAAACTATATTGGATGCTGCCGTTGCAAACAAATGCAAGACATTAGATGAGGTTAAAGCCCTTCCTCTAGGTCAGGAATCCATACAACAAGCTATTACTGATAAAAGTGGTATCACTGGTGAAAAGATGGAATTAGATGGCTATCTTACAGTAGAAGGTCCTTCTATTTCGATTTATAACCATCAAAATAAAAATTTACTTTGTACAATGGTCGTTTTGAACAAGGTAGTTGATCCTCAAGTTGGTCATGAAGTTGCAATGCAAATTGCTGCAATGAATCCTATTTCTATTGATCCGCAAACGGTTCCTGCTGAAGTGTTAGCTAAGGAAAAAGAGATTGCAGCTCAAAAGGCACGTGAAGAAGGTAAACCGGAAAACATGATTGAGCGTATTGCTATGGGGCGCATCAACAAATTTTACAAAGAAGTTTGTTTGCTCCAACAAGAATATATTCAGGATGCTAAGATGTCTATTGCCGATTATTTAAAATCTCAAGATAAAGATTTGACAGTTACAGATTTTAAGCGCTTTACATTAAGAGCAGAATAAGATAAAAACAAAGAACTAACTACATAATTAGAATCTCACTGCAACTTTTATTATAAGTTTTGCAGCGAGATTTTCTTATTTAGGGGACTTATCCACCTATTCCTTTTGTCTTTAAATATCCTTCATCCTTTAACAAATCAATTATTCTTTGTTTATGATCGCCTTGAATAAGAATTCCTCCTTCCTTAACTGCCCCCCCCACACCACATTTCGTTTTTAATATTCGCCCTAAAGAATTTAAATCTTCTTCTGTCCCTACAAAACCTGTAATAAGCGTAACTGATTTACCTCTCCTGTTTTTTTTATCAATCTGCACTCGCAGATCTTGTAACCT
>JALNVG010000198.1 GCA_023227685.1 Bacteroidaceae bacterium | reverse complement strand
CGTTGTAGAAGATATTGATGCATGAGGTATAATCATATGGCCGGTATATGTACCGTTAAATGCAATATTCAATGGTTTTGTAGGAGTGTATATTGCTGTAAAATAACCGTATACATCAGGTGTGCGTGTCATCTTTCGTGCAGCTAACGATTCATCCTCACTCCAATTTTCGGACTCATCATAGAAACTACGTTCTAAAGTTGCACCTGCTTGAAGTTCAAATAAAGATCGGTAAGCCATTTTTCCTTCTAAATTCACTCCCCAAACTTTCGCTCCTGATCCATTGGTGCGAGTCTTTATCAGCGTCGTCTCTGTGCGCGACGTTTCTTGTAATACAAAGGGATCCTTTAGAATTGTGCAAAAAGCATCTGCTGTAAAATTTCCTTGCCAATTTCCAAAACGCTGATAAATATCAGTTGATAGACTATAGCTTTTTGATTTTTCTTCTTTTAGTTTGGGATCAAGTTTAATAATACTTAATTGTTCGCCCACATTGCCGATATGTAAATCTTCATCAAAAGCTTGTGGGGCTCTGAAACCTTCGGCATAAGTAAGGCGGATGTTGATATGTTCTTTGGGGTTATAACGTATATTGATACGAGGGCTGAATATCGTATGGTTTATTAAATTATGTTTGTCAATTCGTGCGCCGATCAAAAAACTCCAAGTCTTGTTCTTCCATTCATTCTGAACAAAGGCACTGGCTGTATTTGTCGTTTGATTAATTGTCGGTTTATAAAAATCATTAGGATTTATTTTTTCATTAAAAGAATAATCTTTCAAACCCTCATAATTATATTCGGCCCCCATAGTCCATGTTGCCGGCATAAACAAAAAATTATCCGAATTGTAAGCCAATTGGGTACCTACCAAGGAAGTAAGATCGTCTGTATGTCCATAACCTCCGTAGTAGCTATCTCTGTTGGTGTTTTGAGCAGAGGCATATATACTTGATTTGTATTTTTGGCTGGGACTATAAATATCCACGTTCAAACTACCACCATTGATACTATGTTGAATTTGTTCACATAGATCGGCCATATGTGCTGGCAGTTGTAATTTGTTACCTCCGCGGCGGAATTCGCCGATATGATGGTATTCAGCTGTTAGTTTCGAATAATCGCTTATCTTATAAAAAGAGTGTAGTCCTAGGGTCTGAGTGTTTATTTTTGGAATTTCCGTATAACCGTCTCCATCAAAATCGTAACCAGAACGTTCTCTGCTTTGTCCAAACATGAAAACACCGGCTTTGTGGTCATCAGTGACTAATGACAAGTTCAAGATTGTTGTATTATCAAAAGCCCCGCTTCCATTTATGTTACTTATCGTATGGCTCAAATCTGCAGAGTTGTGTTCTGGTGTCTTTGTAATAATGTTTATTGTTCCTGCAATAGCAGAACTACCGAAAAGAGCCGAACTACCACCCCGCATAACTTCTACACGTTCAATCATACTTACAGGTATCTGTTCTAAACCATAAACACCTGTAAGTGCACTAAACATTGGTCTGGAATCCATAAGTATTTGGGTATAAGGTCCAGCTAGACCATTAATTCGCACCTGCGAAAAGCCACAGTTCTGACAATCATCTTCTACACGTACACCCGGTTGAAAGCTCAACCCATCAGCCAATGAAGGAGAATTTGTCATTTCGAAGGTTTTTAATCCAACTACTGATACTAAAGAAGGAGCAAATCTCTTAAGCGTTTCATTACGATTGGCTGAAACGACAACTCCTTCAAGCGCAACCAAATCTTCTTCTATTTCGAAACGAACGTTGATGGTTTTTCCTTTTTCCAAATGAAAAGTGCGGCTTATAGGTTTATAGCCAACGGAACTGATTTGAACGGTGTAAGTACCTAAAGGAAGGTTTCTCAAGAAGAAATGTCCGGTACGATCGGTTTGTGTACCTATTGTTGTTCCTTTAAGAGATATATTAATAAAGGACAAGTGCTCTTTTGTCTTTTTATCCAATATATCTCCGGTGATGTTGGTATCTGTTTTACGATAATCTAATATTATATCGGTAAAACGTTTATTGTTAGTCGTTTTTGTTCTATGTGTTGCTGTGCTTTTTGCTGCAATTTGCTGCAAAGATACATTGCCTAGTAAGATTAATATAATAAATATTATTTTTTTCATTTTAGTCTATTATTGTATTATTTTTTTTGTAGATTCGTACACGAAATAAGTACATAAAAATGTATCTTTCCACATTAGAGGAAGGAATACAAGATTTACTCCAATTTTATTATTTAAAAATTAGATCTAAATATTTGATGTGTTTTTACGCTATGATACTATAATAAGGGGGGGGGAGCTCTTAACAAAAAATCACAAATAGTTTTTGAAAAAAATGATTCTATATGTGGAATAAGTGTAATGCCAATAATTTGCCATTTTTCTTCTGGAATATTAATTATTGGTGGTGCTTCTGTAACAACGTGATGTCCTAATGCCCTAAAAGTGTATGCTTGGTTTTTAGTATGTTTAAAAGGGTGATTTTTATTGTAAGGATGAGAGTGAACAATAATTACTCCATTGATGATATGAGTGTGTGTAAAGCAGGTGGTCATCATCTCATAGCTGAGAAAAACGATTGATAGAATAATATGTACGATGATATTTAATCGATGTGCCATTAATCCCTTTGCTTAACTTTCTTATTAACACTGCAAAAGTAAAACATTTTATTGATGCCTGAAATACCCAGCTTTAGGTATATTGTTTTCATCAATACTCCTTTTTAGGTATAATACATGATGGAAGTATCAATTCTTTTGTCCTTGAATAAAGCTGTGATAATGTTTTTTGTCATATAATTCATGGATATGCCACCAAACATATTCTCAATAACAGTTTCTATAGGAAAAGCAAAAAGAAGCCGGCAATTATTATTTGCCGGCTTCTTTTTGTTTTGTTTAAAAAAATATTTTAGCTATTCATACTCATCATAAATTCTTCGTTATTAATGGTATTTGTTAAATGATCTTTGACGAAGTTCATCGCTTCGATAGGATTCATGTCAGCCAGCAGTTTTCGTAAGATCCACATGCGGTCTAGTGTCGTTTTGTCTAATAATAAGTCATCTCTACGTGTGCTAGATGATGTAATGTTGACGGATGGGAAGATACGTTTGTTAGATAAGTTTCGATCGAGTTGTAATTCCATATTACCTGTACCCTTAAATTCTTCAAAGATTACTTCATCCATCTTAGAACCGGTGTCAATTAATGCGGTAGCAATAATTGTAAGTGAGCCTCCGTTTTCAATGTTACGTGCTGCGCCAAAAAAACGTTTAGGCTTTTGCAGAGCATTAGCGTCAACGCCACCGGATAATACCTTACCGGATGCAGGTGATACGGTGTTGTAAGCACGAGCCAAGCGGGTAATAGAGTCAAGGAAAATTACAACGTCGTGTCCGCATTCAACCAATCGTTTAGCTTTTTCTAATACAATTCCTGCTATTTTTACGTGGCGTTCGGCCGGTTCATCGAAAGTTGAGGCGATAACCTCAGCATTTACGCTACGGGCCATATCGGTAACTTCCTCGGGGCGTTCGTCAATCAGCAACATAATCATATAAACTTCAGGATGATTGGCAGCGATGGCGTTTGCTATATTTTTTAATAGGATAGTTTTACCTGTTTTGGGTTGAGCTACGATAAGACCACGTTGCCCTTTACCGATAGGGGAGAAAAGATCAACAATACGTACGGATAGATTATCAGACTTATCTCCTCTGCAAAGTTTGAATTTTTCGTTTGGAAATAATGGTGTCAATAGTTCGAAAGAGATGCGATCACGAATGAAATTCGTATCACGTCCGTCTATCTTTGTTATTTTCACTAACGGGAAATATCTTTCACCTTCTTTAGGTGGACGGATAATGCCTTCAACAACATCTCCGGTTTTTAATCCGAAAAGTTTTATTTGTGATTGAGATACATAAATATCATCAGGTGATGATAAGTAATTATATTCTGAAGAACGAAGGAATCCGTATCCGTCCTGCATGATATCTAGAACGCCGGTACCGGTGAGTATATCTTCAAAATCGTATGTCTTCTCCGGTTCGTTTATTTTGTGCGAAGGTTTTGCTGGAGAAGGAGCAACCGGAACTGTATTCCGCTGATTATTATTATTATTGCTATTATTGGGAATATAGCTACTATTATTCGGATTGTTGACATTTGCATTATAATTGATATTCGGAGTATTCGTGTAATTCTCAACTTTATTCTGGCGTATTTTCGGTCTTCTAGGTTGAGGTTGCTCCGGTTTCCTTAATATCGGAGGTGCAACTTTGGCAGATTCGAATTTATCAATTAGTTCGGCAGGAATACTATTACTATCGGAAGGAAGATCTTCTATCGGAATGAAATCATTACTATTGTCTGATAATCTTTCGCTTGTTTCATCTTTAACAATTGGTTTCTTTTCAAAGCCAGGAATGATTTTTTGCGCGTTATTGTTGTTGATTTTAGTGTCTTCTTTCTTTTCGGGAATTATAGTTTCTTTGATAGAAGGTTTCGTCTGTTCGGTCATAGTAACCTTGCTTTTGCGGGGACGTCCTCTCTTTTTCTTAGGTGAAGTTTGTTCGCTAACTGTATTGGCGATATTTATTTTTTCTTCTTTCTTCACTGGTTGTTCAATTTTGTTGTTTCCTACTTTTTGAGATGTAGGTGTGTTTTCCGGTTCTCTGACGATTTTG
>JALNVG010000197.1 GCA_023227685.1 Bacteroidaceae bacterium | reverse complement strand
TGGTTCTTTTGCAATTTAGTTGAAAAAGATTGTATCTAGGACCATTTTCCTTTTCAGTAACTCTATTTTTGCGCGCCCATACATAGACCTTTTTACTTCCTTCAGTTTATTTACATATCCTTCCACAATACCGTTAGAAACATCAAAGGCTATACTGTTGGCAACAGCTTTGATATCCATCTTGATACCATATACAAATGTTCTTATTTTACCTATTGATGATTTCTCATAAGACGTGATCCAAGTTTTGATTGCAGCTGCATCATCACCTTTGATTATACGATAGAAGTTCTTGGATGCTGTATAAATTTCTTTAAACCATTCAAGACGAAGCATTTTTATGATAAGATCTTTTTCTTCATTATTCATTTTTTTCCCGCAGATACTTTTGTTTGCAATGAGTGAAATTGTTTTTATAGGTATTAAAGGTTCCTTATTATCAACTGTTTTCATTTTATTGTCCATCTCTTCCTTCATTTTCTCTGCTATCTTCTTAGCTCTATAACCTCGATGGCCGTCAAGAAGATATTTGTAATGATCATAAAAGGGGGTACAGCTGCCATGGAAGCCTTCTGCTTTAACTTCCCGATATATTTCAGACATAGCCTTGCCGCACTTATATTCATTTTCAATATATAAGTCAAATTTATAGTATTCATTTCTGGTTTTGCTTTTTCCTTGGAAGTAATGTATCTGCTGCCATATACTTTCGAGCTGTCTGACGTGCTATTCCGAGTGTCGTTGCGATTTTATTTATTTTGAAGCCTTTCAACTGCAATTCTTTAACCTCGTTGAACATGATTTGTCTGGAATCTGTTGCAAAGGCAGTCACAAAGGCTGTTTTCTTTTCCGTTGGAGTCGATAGCAGTTCTGATTTGGAGTCGCTTTCTTGATTCGCTCTAACCATAGACCTATAATCTGCATAATGATCACTTACAATTTTAGTTAAGCAATCAGACATGTTTTTTACTAAGTGAAACCTGTCTGCCACCTCCGTTATCTTCATTCCTGAAGTGTTTATGGCTGAAGTGTAATCTGTAGACCTATCCCTACTTACCAGAGAGACATTCGGATGTTTGAACAGCCATGCCCTGAAACTGTCTTTCCCCCTGTCCCCCAAAAGGTCTATGACACGACCTATATCCAGATCAACTATTATACTGCCATACGTTATGCCTTTTCGGAACGCCCAGTCATCAACACCAATGTTTTTTACACTGTCTCTAGGCATTATACTCATACGATGGATATCCCGCAAAATAGTCGTATTGCAAAGAGGAACTCCTACAGCCCGGATGAGTTTCTTTGCCTTATTTGAAGAACATAACAGTCCATGCTGTACCACCATAATTTCACATCTTCTGGTTCTTCTTCGATATCTAAATACCTCATTGCCTGGTTGCTCTGCAAAAGTTTTTTTCCCACACATTGGATTGTGGCAGAAGAACTTTCTTGTCTGTATATGTAAAATCACCTTCTTGCCTAAAATAGGTAAATCTGTAATGACTCTATTATATTTACTATGGACTTTAAAACTTATCTTGCCACAATAAGGGCATAAACCATAATTGAGATTGGTCTTTACATACATATCAATCGTAGAATCGCTTTGATTTATTGATTCTATTGATATTTCAGCTCTTTCATATAAAGAGGATAAACTACAACTAGAAGTTTGTGAATGATTATCGGCAAAGTGACGCAAAATTGGAAGGAATTTGCTATCTTCGCCTTTATTAGGAGAATTTGACATGACTTTTTGAACTTTTTGTTTAGAGACTTTAAGTTACGGAAAAGCAGGTCAACATCCTAATATCTTATTAATAAAGTGTGATAAAACAATGCTTTTATCACACTTTTTCTTTCGGAAATTTGTGATATGAAAGATTGTGAATTGATAATTTTCAGTCTTTTTCAACTAAATTGCAAAAGAGCCAGTAAATCCAGGCATAGTCAGGCATAGTCATACAATTTAATATAAACCAATTTCATTTAAAAGAAACGATAGTTTCCCATAATAGAAACGGCAGTTTCCCATATAGGAAACTACCGTTTCTAAATAAGGAAATTACACAAAGTCTTACATCTCCGGATTAGAAGTTTCAATGTTTCGAATTCACCGCCATAAAATACCCCGATAATATCTCCAAGCAATAAGAATCCACATAATTATCTGACTCTTTCATTGTAATCATCCAGAAAAGATATCAGTTCAAACATATTATGAATATATTCTTTTGTTGAGATTGCTTTTTCACCAGTTGTACTAGGATAACAAGATGTATCATATTCATCTCCAACCATAGTACATGCGTCTTTTGTTTCTTCACTTGCAGGCATATCGGGAATTAGCTTATAGGGATGAGAAGTCGATTTCAAAGGCGAAAGCCATACTCCTTTTCCTGAAAGTGAATGAATAAGCTTCTCTACATCACCGACATTGGGACAAGATTCATTATAACGGGTGTAATATTTGGGCAACTGGCTCAATCCATCACACAAAAATGGAGATTTCTTGGATATTTCGGAGTATGATGTATCCAACGCTTTCTGATACATTTCCCGCAACCACTTTACATTGATATATGCAACCGATGAATAATGAATAATGGTCTGCGAAATATTCTGGTCAAGGTAATAAATACCATTAATGACATTTGTTCCCTTACGATGCACATACAATGGCTTTCCGGTATCCGGATCAACAAAGCGTGGTACTAAGATATCACCCTTTTCTCTGGCCGGACGCCTCCATTTTGCAATTTCGGAATCAGGCAATTTCATAGATTCGATGAAATGGATTGCAGCCGGTATACCCGTTAAAAAGCGGGAATCTCCTGTCAAATAGTAATAATGAATCATTCTCCCTATCATCATTGCCGTAGTTCCGGTATTCACACTCCGGGGTTCATATGAACGGGCATGGGCCGGTTTCAAATCATTCACCGTATATTGATCGGACCAGCCTGCGTATGGTGCTCCTTGCTGCAAAAGTATCATTAGATGCATAGCTCTCAGGATAGGCTCTTTTACATCTTTCAAACCCAGAGATTGATAGCACTGCGATAAAAAATCGATGGTTTCAGGTGTTGCATCGTCATTAAGTGTAATAAACGAAGTATAATCCACCTTGCCCTGAAACGGATGGTCGTACATCAATGGATAACGCTGTGGCCACCCACCTACGGGATACTGGCTTTTCAATACAAAGCGGATAACCTTTTTCAAAGGCTTGAGATAAACAGGGTCATTTTTTTCGACATACATCCGAAGAAGGAATTTGGCAGCACTAATCGTACCTAAATCATCAAAAGTAGCATTACCGTAATAATGTTGAAACTCCTCTAATCTCCAGGCATTTTTGCCTACCGTTTGATACCATTGCTGCAAAGAGTTATCTCCTGCAAAATCAAAAACATAATTCCAACCGCCACAATCCAACTGACCCCATATCAAACAATTGGCTACTTTCTGCGCAGCCTGATAATAATACTCATCATGAGTGGCATGATAAGCATCAAGCAATAAATGCCCAACCGAAGGCGTACCGGGAGGCTGCACCCAAACCATCGTCCGCCGCGCTTCCAACTCACCCCATTGGCGAGAAAGATCGGGCAAATATTCCCAAACAAAACCGCCACGATAACTTGCGCTATCCATCATGAAATGCGTTGCCTTTTTCATCGTGGACAATATTTGCGCATCCAACTTCTGTGTTTTTTTTTCTCTTCCCTGAAGGGTATTAAAAGAAAAAAACATAAGGGATAAAAGAATAACAATGAATTTACGATTAATAACTTTCATTTTTCTATCGTATTAAATTTGCAATATAATATTATAAAAGCTGCCATTATAAATAGCCGAAATATACGTTTTTTTATGGCAATAGTAAAACTAAAATATTTATTATTCACTATCTTTGTTTATTAATAAAAACAGAAAAAAATGAAAACAAAAAGTAAAACATTCATCTTTGAAAAAGAAAACATCTGGTATCCGGCCGGAGAAGGTGTAGTTAGACAAATCATGGGATATGACGGACAACTCATGATGGTCAAAGTCAAATTTGAAAAAGGTGCCGTCGGCAACCCACATACCCATTATCACACCCAGTCCACTTTTGTGGCAAGCGGCAAATTTGAATTTACCGTTAACGGGGAAAAGAATATCGTTTGCGCCGGCGACGGCATCTATATGGAACCGGATGCTCTACATGGTTGCGTATGTCTTGAGGGCGGAACTCTGATTGATTGCTTCAGCCCGATGAGAGACGACTTTCTTACTTCCAAATAACATCAAGCTGATGTAACATCGTTGCACTCGGTCCGTTGGACCCTGTATGCTGTATACCTATTCCACCCCACGAATTTGGAACTATAACAGCACGCAAATCCACGGTTTTCTTTATATTAGCATCAATATCAATCGGCAATTCTGCTGTGGTTTCGGCATGGGCAATTAAACTTGTACCCATAGTTCTTAATAAAATCAAACAACTTGTACGGTAACAAGCTGATGTAATCGGTGTCGTAAGTGGTATTATCTTTCCATGATCATATCTGACCAAAAGAAAATCCACAGCATTATGATACTTGGTTGTACGAATAATACGCAAGGCATAACCACTCAACGTCTGACTTGTCCTGCTATAGGTTGACTTAAAAAGTCAACAAATCAATGGAAGAATCAGTAAAAAAGAGAGTCAAAACAAAAGAATACTCTCAAGAATTTCGTTATTCAATGGTAAAAAAGTAT